>CAZCFC010000226.1:0-5054 GCA_964497815.1 uncultured Cypionkella sp. | reverse complement strand
GAAAGGCACGATCATCGCCGAGCATGTGGTGAACGCGGGCGGTCTGTGGGCGCGGGAAGTGGGCGCCATGGCCGGCGTCTATCTGCCGCTTCTGCCGATGGCGCACCAGTATCTGGTGACCGATGATATCCCCGAGATCATGGACATCCTGAAATCGGGCCGCGAGTTTCCGCATGTGATGGACCCCGGTGGCGAAAGCTATCTGCGGCAGGAAGGGCGCGGGTTCTGCATCGGCTTTTATGAAAAGCCCTGCGAAGCGTGGTCTTTGGACGGCACGCCTTGGGGTTTCGGCCAAGAACTGATGAACGAAGCCTTTGACAAAATTGCAGATTCCGTCGAATTCGCCTACAAGCGCTTTCCCGCGTTGGAGCGCGCCGGCGTCAAGCGCGTGATCCATGGGCCGTTCACCTTCTCGCCCGATGGCAACCCGTTGCTGGGTCCGGTGCCCGGTTTGCGCAACTATTGGTCGGCCTGCGCCGTGATGGCGGGATTCAGCCAGGGCGGCGGCATGGGGCTGTCTCTGGCCCAGTGGATCATTCACGGCGAAGTGGAACGCGATCCGCGCGGCTTTGACGTCAGCCGGTTCGGCAACTGGACCACACCGGGCTATACCGTGCCGAAAGTGATCGAGAATTATCAGACCCGCTTTTCGGTATCCTTCCCGAACGAAGAAAAGCCCGCCGCGCGGCCGTTCCGCACGACACCGATGTATGACATCAACACCGCCATGCGCGCGGTCTGGGGTCAGCAATATGGGCTGGAGGTGCCGAATTATTACGCCCTTCCCGGCGAGCCCCTATATGAAACCCCCACGTTCAAACGGTCGAACGCATGGGAGGCAACCCGCCAAGAGGTGATGGCGGTGCGCAATGGCGTTGGTATCAACGAAGTGCAAAATTTCGGTAAATACCGCGTCACCGGGCCGAAGGCGCGCGCTTGGCTGGACCGGATCATGGCCGGGCTGATCCCCAAGCCGGGGCGGCTGTCCTTGACGCCGATGCTGGCGCAATCTGGCAAGATCATCGGTGATTTCACGGTATCTTGCCTGTCGGAAACCGAATTCCAGCTGACCGCAAGCTATGGGGCGCAAGGGTGGCATGGCCGTTGGTTTGATCAACATCTTGAGGATGGGGTCACGGTTGAAAACATCTCGGACGCGCGGTCGGGCTTTCAGATCGCCGGGCCGAAGGCGCGCGAGTTGTTGGCGCGGGTGACGCGCAGCGATGTGTCTGCCGAGGCGTTCAAGTTCATGGATGTGCGGCGGATGACGGTGGGGATGGCCAATTGCATCGTGCAGCGCGTCAGCTACACCGCCGATCTGGGCTATGAAATCTACACCGATCACATGTCGGTGCGGCATCTGTGGGACACGCTGAACGCTGCCGGGGCCGATCTGGGGCTGCGGGCCTTTGGCATGCGGGCGATGATGTCCTTGCGTCTGGACAAGTGGTTCGGATCCTGGGGACGCGAGTTCAGCCCCGATTACACGCCCTGCGAAACCGGGCTGGATCGCTTCATCCGCTGGAACAAACCCGTTGAATGGATTGGGAAATCTGCCGCCATGGCCGAAAAGGCGGCCGGGCCGAAGCGCCGACTGGTATCCTTTGTCGTTGAAGCAACCGATGCCGATGTGGTGGCATGGGAGCCGATCTGGCTGGGCGGGGACGTGGTTGGGTTCTGCACCTCGGGTGGCTTTTCGCACTACACCGGGCTGTCCGTGGCGCAGGGCTTCCTGCCTGCCGACAAGGTCGCGGATGGGCTGGAGGTCGAGATCGAAATCCTGGGCGTGAAACATCCGGCGCGGGTGCATCTGGCACCGCTGTTTGATGCCGATGGGGCGCGGATGCGGGGGTAAGCCTGCGTTTTGACGGGAAATCCGGCGTCTGTCTGGCGTCGGGTTTCCGTCCTGCAGGCGTCCTTTTTGCGTCCCGACGCAGCGGGCGGCGGCGGCAGGATTGCTTTACCATTGCAGACTTGACCAAGGGCGGACTTTGCCGCAGCGTCCTTGCATGAACCTGACCATCCTGATCCCCGCTGCCGGGGCCGCCGCCCGGATGCGCGGCGGTGACAAGCTTTTGGAACTGGTGGCGGGCGAAGCCATGCTGCGCCGTCAGGCCCGGATGGCGCGTCAGGTCTGCACATCCGTCATCGTCACCCTGCGCGACCCGGACCAGAGGCGCGCGGATTGTCTGCTGGGGCTGGACGTCACCACCCTGCCGGTGCCGGAGGCTGCCGAAGGGATGGCGGCCTCGATCCGGGCGGGGGCGCGGATGGCGCAGGGGGCGCTGATGATCCTGCCAGCGGACATGCCCGCAATCACGGCAAAGGACTTGCGGCTTGTGATCGACGCATTCGATCAGACATCCATTTTGCGCGCCACGGATACAGCGGGCACCCCGGGGCATCCGGTGGTGTTTCCGGCCGATCTTCGGGATGAGTTGACACGGGTGCGGGGGGACGACGGGGCGCGGGCGGTGGTGCAGCGACATCGGGGGCGGGTCAGGTTGATCGCCCTGCCCGATCAGCACGCCACGCTTGATCTGGACACGCCCGAGGCCTGGGCGGATTGGCGCAAGGATCAGGCCTGAAGCAAGACCCGGGCCTCATGCGATTTCAGCGACAGGCGGGCGGATTGGTAGGCGTCACATTCGACCGCCAGATCCGGGAAAAGCTGTGCGATTTCGGCGCGGTGCGCGGGGTCCATCGACGACAGCATGCGGTCGGCGGGCTGAAAGCTTTCGGTCCATGACCCGTTGGCACAGATGATTTCATGGCGGTCCAGCAGCAGGTGAATATAGGTGACACCGGCGGGCAAAATCTGGCTGACACCTGCAAGGGCCGTCAGATGGGTGGCTGCGACCAGAACTTCGGCCTCGCCAAACAGCATCTCGGGCCCGGCCCCTTCGATCAGCATGCGGTGTTGCGGCGAGACCAGCGTGTCGCGCAGCGGCAGCCCGTGCCCCAAAGCCCCCTGCCCGATCTGCACCGGCCGCAAGGTGGGGCGCACGATCAGATCGGCCAGACCCAGCTTGCGCATGCCGATCCAGCGGATCGGCTGCAGTCCGGCATCGCGGGTCAGCACCCGGTCGCCCACGCGCAGGCTTTCCACCGGCACTTCACCCCGGTCGGTCGAAATCATCACGCCGGGGGTAAAGCAGGGGATCACCTTCTCGATGTTCGAGAAAGTCATGGTGCCAATCACGCCGCCCAGCGGGTTCAGGAATTCGACGGTGCCATTTTCGGGGTTCATCGGGTCATAGATGACATTGGTCAGCGACCAGCCCCATGACGCCAGATCAAGCGTGTCATAGTCATTGACGCCTTCGCCACCATCCGCGACATCGCCATAGGCGGCGCTGCCGAATGCCTGCACCAGAACGTCGCGATCGTCGCCGCCGGTCAGGCTGTCGGTTCCGGCATCGAAGGACAGCGTGTCATTGCCCGCATCGCCATAAAGCGTGTCGTTGCCGTCCTGGCCTTGCAGGCTGTCATTGCCGCCACCGCCATAGGCCAGATCATGGCCAAGGCCGCCGTAAAGGTCATCCGCACCCAGCCCCCCCAGCAGGCTGTCAGCGCCGTCACCGCCAAAGAGGCGGTCGTCATCGTCGCCGCCGTCCAGCGTGTCATTGCCGCCATCACCGTACAGCGTGTCGGCGCCGGCCTGCCCCTGCACGGTGTCATCATCGCCGCCGCCATAGGCTAGATCATTGCCAGAGCCGCCGCGCACGATGTCATTGCCGGCGTCGCCATACAGTTGATCGTCGCCCAGCGAGCCGCGCACGTCATCGACGCCATCGCCACCATAAAGCGTGTCATTGCCGTCGCCGCCGTCGAAGGCATCGTTGCCAATCCCGCCATAGGCCAGATCTTCGCCAGCGCCGCCATTGATGCCGTCATTGCCAGCATCGCCATAGAGCGTGTCATTGGCCAGACCGCCATCAAGATAGTCATTGTCCGCGCCGCCATAAAGCAGGTCACGGCCATCGCCGCCGTCCAGAATGTCATCGCCCGTGTTGCCCAGCAGCAGATCGTTGCCCGCATCGCCGCTCAGGCTGTCATTGCCGGTGCCGCCATCAAGGCTGTCATCGTCCAGACCGCCCAGCAGGGTATCGGCGCCATCGTCACCCAAAAGTTGATCAGCACCTTCGCCGCCGTCCAGCAGATCGGTTCCGGTGCCGCCGTACAGCGTGTCATTGCCAGACTCGGCTTGCAGCATGTCATTGCCGGTGCCGCCATCCAGCAGATCGGCCCCGGTGCCGCCCAGAAGAACGTCATTGTCCGCGCCGCCATACAGCGCATCATCGCCACCGCGGCCGTTCAGGCTGTCATTGCCGCCGTTGCCATGGAAGATGTTGGTATACGCGGCCCCCGGGGCGGTGGACAAGCCCTCAAAGCCCAGCAAGGTATCGTCATAGGCCGACCCGAACAGACCGTCCACGCCCGCCAAGGTGTCGCCCGCCGCATGGCCGCCCGCGCCCACGCCACTGGCCAGATCAATCGCCACGGCGGCGTCCGAGCCGGTATAATCCGCGTAATCCATACCTGCGCCGCCTTGCAGGTAATCCGCACCCGTCCAGCCGGTCAGGGTGTCGTCGCCGTCGCCGCCCTCCAGCGTATCATTGCCATCGCCGCCCGACAGGCTGTCGTTGCCACCATCGCCCAGCAGGCTGTCATTGCCCGCATCGCCCATCAGGGTGTCATTGCCAGCCCCGCCCGACAGGGTGTCGTCGCCGTTGCCGCCCGACAGGCTGTCATCGCCGTCATCGCCCAGCAGGCTGTCATTGCCCGCATCGCCCATCAGGGTGTCATTGCCGATGCCGCCCGACAGGGTGTCGTTGTCCGCCCCGCCCGACAGCGTGTCGTTGCCGTCTTCGCCAAACAGGCTGTCATTGCCGGTGTCACCGGTGATCGCGTCATGGCCTGCGCCGCCATACAGCGTGTCGTCTCCGCCTGCCGCAGCGGCCACGTTCAGGGGCGTCGTGTTGGCGTAGTATTCGTAATAAAGACCGTTGGTCGTGCTGCCGGTGACGGCCAGACGCAGCGTGGTGTAGGGC
>CAZCFC010000225.1:0-5161 GCA_964497815.1 uncultured Cypionkella sp. | reverse complement strand
GCAGAGATTGCGGCGTTGCAGGCTTTGGTGCGGGATGGTCTTGACGGGAAGTAACGCTTGCTTTTGCGGCTGATGCAGGGTGATATGTTTGATGAAACATATCGCTTGCCGGAGATACGGATGCCCTTGCCCTTGCCCTTGCCCTTGCCGCGCGCCGGACTGGCCGCCATCCTTGTGCTGATGCTTGGCTTGGGGCTGTCTGGTCCTGCGATGGCCGCCGAAATCACCGTCCTTGCTGCTGCCAGTCTGAAGAACGCGCTGGATCAGATCGTGGCGGATTGGCAGGATGACACGGGTGATACCGTGGTTGTCGTCTATGATGGGTCGGCCAAGTTGGCCAAGCAGATCGAACAGGGGATGCCCGCAGATCTGTTCATCTCGGCGTCGGCGCAATGGATGGACGTGCTGGCAGAAGAGGGGCTGATCCGGTCTGATACCCGCATAGATATTCTGGGCAATACGTTGGTTCTGGTGACGGCCGTGCAGGGCGCAGCCCCGGTGCAGATCATCAAGGGCTTTGATCTGAAAGGGCTTTTGGGCACGGCCAAACTGTCGATGGGCAATGTCGATGCGGTGCCTGCCGGGCAATATGGCAAAGAGGCGCTGCAAGATCTGGGCCTTTGGCAGGCGGTGCAGGCCAATGTCGTGCAATCGGACAACGTGCGGTCGGCGCTGGCTTTGGTCGCGGCGGGCGAGGCGGACTATGGCATTGTCTATGGCTCTGACGTCGTGGCCGAGGATCGGGTTCAGGTGCTGGGCCAGTTCCCGCCAGACAGCCACGCCCCCATCATCTATCCTGCTGCAGTGGTGACGGCTTCGGCCAAACCCCAGGCACAGGCGTTTCTGACCGCCTTGTCCTCGGATGCGGCGCGGGCGGTGTTTGAGGCGCAGGGTTTTGTGGTGGTGAAGTAACCGGCACATGGCGGATTGGTTCACCCCCACAGAATGGAGCGCGATTGCCCTGTCGCTGCGGGTGTCCCTGTGGGCCACGGCGCTCAGTCTGCCTTTGGGCATCTGGGTTGCACATCTGCTGGCGCGGCGCGATTTCTGGGGCAAACAACTGCTGAACGGGCTGGTGCATCTGCCCCTGATCCTGCCGCCGGTGGTGACGGGCTATCTTTTGCTGCTGACTTTCGGGCGCAAGGGGGTGCTGGGGCAAGTGCTGGACCAATGGTTCGGCGTTGTTCTGGCGTTCCAATGGACGGGCGCGGTGTTGGCCGCCGCCGTGATGGCCTTTCCGTTGATGGTGCGGGCCATCCGACTGGCGTTCGAGGCTGTCGACCCAAGGCTGGAGCAAGCGGCCAGCACGTTGGGGGCCTCGCCTGTCTGGGTGTTTGCAACCATCACGCTGCCGCTGATCCTGCCCGGTATCATCGCGGGGGCAGTGTTGGCCTTTGCCAAGGCGATGGGGGAATTCGGGGCCACCATCACCTTTGTGGCCAATATTCCGGGGCAGACGCAGACGCTGCCCTCGGCCATTTACACCTTCCTGCAGGTGCCGGGCGGCGATGCGCAGGCGTTCCGGCTGGTCTGGGTGTCGATCGGCGTGGCGATGTTGGCATTGGTGTTGTCAGAGGTGTCAAGCCGTGCGGTGGCGCGCAGGATCGGGGCAAGATGAGCCTTTCTGTGCGCATCACGCATGCCTTCCCCGGCTTTGGGCTGGATGTCGGGTTTGAGGCACAGCGCGGGCTGACCGTTCTGTTCGGGCGATCGGGGTCTGGCAAGTCGTCGGTGATCAATGCGGTGGCTGGGCTGCTGCGGCCGGACAGCGGCCGGATCGTGGTGGATGGGGGGGTGCTCTTTGACAGCGCGGCACGGGTGAACCTGCCGCCGCACCGCCGCCGTCTGGGCTATGTGTTTCAGGATGCACGGCTTTTCCCGCATCTGACGGTGCGGCAAAATCTGGGCTATGGCCGCTGGTTTGCCCCCGGCGGGGGCGCTGTTTTTGACGAAGTGGTGGATCTTCTGGGTCTTGCGCCATTGCTGTACCGCCAACCCCATGGCCTTTCGGGGGGCGAAAAACAGCGGGTGGCCATTGGGCGGGCTTTGTTGTCGAACCCTTTGATGCTGTTGATGGATGAACCGTTGGCGGCCTTGGACGAGGCGCGCAAACAGGAAATCCTGCCCTATATCGAGCGTCTGCGCGATCAGGCCGGGGTGCCGATTCTGTATGTCAGTCACGCCCTGACCGAGGTGGCCCGGCTGGCGACAACGCTGGTTGTGATCGAGGCGGGGCAGATCGTGCGGGCGGGGGCGGCAGCCGAGTTGCTGTCCGATCCCCAGCTTGCGCCCCTGCTTGGCCTGCGTGAGGCTGGGGCGCTGCTGCACGCCACAGTGGCCGCGCAGGATGGGGATGGGCTGACGCGGTTGCACAGCGCTGGCGGGTCTTTGTGGCTGCCGCGCATTGAGGCCGCCATCGGCACCGCCTTGCGCATCCGCATTTCGGCGCAGGAGGTAATCCTGGCGCGCAACCGCCCCGAGGGGCTGTCGGCGTTGAACATTCTGGCCGCCACCGTCACCGAACTGCGGGCTGGTGCGGGGCCGGGGGTTCTGGTGCAGCTGGCGGTTGGGCCAGACAGGTTGCTGGCACGTATTACCCGCCGGTCTGCCGATGCTTTGATGCTGCAACCGGGTGTGCCGGTTTTTGCCATCCTGAAATCGGTCGCGGTGGCGCAGGCCGATATCGGCGGGCCAAACGGGCCGCTGCGCTGATCACTGGCCGGCTTTGGCCCGTTTGGACCAGCGCCGGGCATAGGCCACAAGCGCAGGTGCGGCTGCGATCCGGGGTTTGGCAGGGTTTGACCCGCGCGCCTCGGCCTGCGGCAGAAATAGCATCGCCGCCCCGACCGCGGTGCCGGTTCTGGCATTGGATGCCTGTGCGGGCCGGTTGGTTGCGGCCGCCAACATGCTGCGAAACCACGGATTTGCCGCAAACGGCCCTTCGATAAGCGTTGGCCCCTCTGCCCCGATATTGCCCAGACACTCGGCCGTCATCAGCGCCAGATAATAGCCAAGCGCCACCTCGGTTTCGCCATCGCTGCGGTCGGGGTGGCTCCAGCCAGAGGTGTGATGAGGGAAGGGGCCGCTGCCCGGCACCACCGCAGGAAACAGCATCAGATCGCGGTCCAGCACCCGATTGGCGTCGTCCAAAGTGGCCACTGGCGGGCGATTTTGGCGGATGATTTCATACTCGCGCCCCCCCATGAAGCGGGCCGACGGCACCGGATGCCCCAGCGCGTTCACATTCACAAGCATGTCGCGGTCCGGGTCCAGCGGTGTGGTGTGGCCACCCAGCGCCATGGCAATTACCCAAGTGCCGGTGGACACCACCGAAAACGGCGCGGCTTGGGTCAGATGGGGCACCAGCGACGCATTGCTGTCGTGAATACCGGTCAGCACCGGCACCGGGCCAAGGCCCAGACGCAGCTGCAGGTCGGGCAAAAGGGTGCCCAGCAGGTCGGACGGCTTGCGCGGCGCAGCCAGCTTGTCGCTTAGGCCAAGGGCATCCGGCAGATCAGACCAATGGCCCGTGCCGGGGTTCCACAGATCGGTGTGGCACCCCAGCGAACACAGATCGCACGCGGTTTGCCCGGTCAGCAGATAGCCCCAGTATTGTGGCCATGTCACGATCTGCGCGACCCGGTGGGCCAAGCCGGGGTCTTGTTGCAACTGCCAGTACAGCTGCGCGCCAAGGTTCAGGCCCATCGGCAGCGCCGCCGACCCGGTTTGCGCGAAGGGCGGGCGGATCAGATCATAGGCGGCGCGGGTGCTGTCAGGGCCGGGGTGTTCATAGTCCAGAACCGGGGCGGCCAGACTGCCATCCGCCGCCAGCAGGGCCGCACAGGCGCCATGTGTGGTGATGGAAATGCCGTCGATGCCATGTTCGGCCTGAAGGCGCGCCAGCGACGAAGTCAGAAAATCCCAGATCGTCCGGGTGTCGAAATGCGGATAGGGTGGGCCGGGCAGCACGCGGTTTGGCGTGGTCAATACGGCAATTTCCGACCGGGTGGCCAGATCCACCAGCGCCAGCTTGGCGTTGGTCTTTCCCAGATCTATGACGGCTATGTGCTTCATTTCATGTAGAATACATGCGCCAAAGGCGTGGCCACCGGTTCGTTGCTGGGATGCGTCTGCATCAGATCGGCCATATGCGCCCACCAGCGCGCCATCACCGGATGGCGGGGCAGATCGTCCATGCTGTGATCGTAGCACCGGGTCAGCACCCCGAACAGGGTCAGGGTGTCGCGGTCCAGAAAGATGGAATAATCCGACACGCCCGCACTGTGCAAAAGTTCTGTCAGTTCTGGCCAGATTTCATCATGGCGCCGTTGATATTCCGCCTCGCAGCCCGGATTAAGCTGCATCTTGAAGCCATACTTCTGCATCACACCCTCTTGAAGCGACGGGCCAGCAGGCGCGGAACAGCAATCACGCCGATCAGCAGCAGGCCCAGAAAAATGCTCATCACGATGCCCGGCACGTTCAGCAGGCCAAAACCGAAGGTCACGCAGCCCATGATGAAGGCCGCCAGCACAACGCCCGGAATGCTGCCAGACCCGCCCAGAATATTGACGCCGCCCAGAACGACCATGGTGACGATCTCCAACTCCATCCCCGTGGCGATGGAGGGGCGGGTCGATCCAAGCCGTGAGGTCAGGCAAACGGCGGCGATGCCCGACATCAGGCCGGTCAGCACGAACAGCACAAACCGGATGCGCGCCACCCGCAGGCCGGAAAACTGCGCGGCAGTGGCGTTGTTGCCGATGACATAGACCGAGCGGCCAAAGCTGGTGCGGTGCAGCAACAGGTAGAACGCAACGGCGGCCACCGCAAACAGCACCAGTTCGAACGAAAACACCCACCACACATAGCCTTGCCCAAAGAAAGCGAAGGATTTCGGATAGTTGGTAAAGGCCTGATCGCCCAGTATGATATAGGAGATGCCGCGAAACAGGCTCATGGTGCCGATGGTCACCACAATGGATGGCAGGCCAAACTGCGCCACAAACACCCCGTTCACCGCGCCGCAGATCACCCCGGTTGCAAGCCCGGTCAGCACGATCATCGGCGTATCCGCACCCGCCGTCATCGCCAGCCCCATGGCCGTTGAGGCCAGCGCGATGATGGACGCCACCGACAGATCAATCTCGCCGGCGATGAT
>CAZCFC010000224.1:0-5195 GCA_964497815.1 uncultured Cypionkella sp. | reverse complement strand
TTGCCACGGCCTGCCGATCGAGTGGAAGATCGAGGAACAGTACCGCGCCAAGGGCTTGAACAAGGACGATGTTGATATTGTCGATTTCCGTCAGGAATGCCGCCGCTTTGCCGAAGGCTGGATCGACGTGCAGCGCGCCGAATTCAAGCGGCTGGGCGTGACGGGCAAATGGGAAAACCCCTATCTGACCATGGATTACCACGCCGAAGCGGTGATCGCGGATGAATTCATGAAGTTCGTGACCAACGGCAGCCTGTATCAGGGCTCCAAGCCCGTGATGTGGTCGCCGGTGGAGAAAACCGCGCTGGCCGAGGCCGAGATCGAGTATCACGATCACACCTCGCACACGATCTGGGTGCGGTTCAAGCCGGTTTCTGGCGGCATTCGATTCAACGACAATAATAATCAAGTCCATTTTGTAGATCCGAACCACAAGGTATCGGTCGTAATTTGGACGACTACGCCATGGACGATCCCGCAGAACCGTGGCATCGCCTATAACCCGTTGATTACTTATCATCTTTATCAGGTAGAAGAAGTTTCCGAAAACTCCAGCGCCCAAATTGGCGAACAGTTGCTAGTTGCATCTGCACTCGTCGAAACGGTCATGGCGCAAGCGCGGGTGGTGCGGTTTGTGGATCTTGGATCAGTAAACACGAACTTTCTGCGCGACATACGCTGTGCGCACCCCTATGCCGGCATCGAAGGCGGCAACGGCGAATGGGATTTCCCCGTGCCGATGGTGGCGGGCGACCATGTGACCGATGATGCGGGCACCGGATTTGTGCATACCGCGCCCAGCCACGGCGACGACGACTATCAGATGGGGCTGAAGTACAATCTCGGCATGACCTACAACGTCGAGGCGGATGGCAGCTATCGTGCTGATCTACCTTTGTTCGGCGGTCAGCACATCATCCTGCCCGACGGCAAGGAAGGCCCTGCAAACGTCAGCAATATCAAGGCATTGGCGGGTGCGGGCGCGCTTTTCGCCAAGGGCAAGATGAAGCATTCTTATCCGCATTCGTGGCGGTCAAAAGCACCAGTGATCTATCGCAACACCCCGCAATGGTTTGTGGCGATTGATAAAACGCTGGATGATGGCATGGGCACCTATGGCGATACCATCCGCCAACGGGCGCTGAATTCGATCAACCAGTTGGTGACCTGGACCCCGATTGCGGGCCGCAACCGTCTGCATTCGATGATCGAGGCGCGGCCCGATTGGGTGCTGTCGCGGCAACGCGCCTGGGGGGTGCCGCTGACCTGCTTTACACGCGTGGGCGCAAAGCCGACCGACGCCGATTTCCTTTTGCGCAATGACGCGGTCAACGCGCGGATCAAGGCGGCGTTCGAGGCGGATGGCGCGGATGTGTGGTATGTGGATGGGTTCAAGGAAAGGATGCTGGCGGGGATTGTTGATCCTGACGGCTATAGTCAGGTCTTTGACGTGCTGGACGTGTGGTTTGACAGTGGGTCCACCCATGCGTTCGTGCTCCGCGACCGTGAAGACGGGTCTGCCGATGGCATTGCCGATCTGTATCTGGAAGGCACCGATCAGCATCGCGGCTGGTTCCATTCCTCGATGTTGCAGGCCTGCGGCACCAAGGGCCGCGCGCCTTATCGTGGGGTGCTGACGCATGGGTTCACGCTGGATGAAAAGGGCATGAAGATGTCCAAATCCATCGGCAACACCGTGGCGCCGCAAGCCGTGATCGACGAATACGGCGCCGATATTCTGCGGCTTTGGGTGGCTTTGTCCGACTACACCGTCGATCTGCGCATCGGGAAAGAGATTCTGAAGGGCGTGGCCGACAGCTATCGCCGCCTGCGCAACACCATGCGGTTCCTGCTGGGCAACCTTGCCGGGTTCTCGGAGGCCGAGAAGGTGGCTCCGGCAGATATGCCGGAACTGGAGCAATGGTTGCTGCACCGTCTGGCCGAATTGGACGGCGAAGTGCGCGCAGGCTATGCCAAGTATGACTTTCAGGGCGTGTTCCAGAAGCTGTTCACCTTTGCCACCACCGACCTGTCGGCGGTCTATTTCGACATCCGCAAGGACGCCTTGTATTGCGACCCCGCGGATGCCCTGCGCCGCCGTGCCGCACGGACGGTGATGGATATCGTGTTCCACCGTCTGACCACATGGCTGGCCCCGGTTCTGGTGTTCACCATGGAAGAGGTCTGGCTGTGCCGCTTCCCCGGTGAGGCGTCGTCGGTGCATCTGGTGGATATGCCGCAAACGCCTGCCGAATGGCTGAACCCGGCGCTGGCGGCAAAGTGGGACAGCATCCGCAGCGTCCGTCGCGTGGTGAATGGCGCGCTTGAGGTGCAGCGCACGGCAAAGGTTATCGGTGCAAGCCTTGAGGCGGCCCCGGTGGTGCATGTCGCTGATACCGCCATTCTGGCCGCGCTGTCGTCGATGGATTTTGCCGAAGCCTGCATCACGTCAGACATCCGGCTGACCGCCGATCCCGAACCTGCCGATGCCTTCCGTTTGACGGATGTGCCGGGCGTCGCTGTGGTGTTCGCACTGGCGACGGGCGAGAAATGCCAGCGCTGCTGGCAGATCAAGCCGGATGTGGGCACCCACAAGCATGCCGGAACCTGTGCGCGCTGTAACGCCGCACTGGGCTAAGGGGCGGTTAGATACCCTCAAACGGGCAGGGGGCGACCCTTTGCCCGTTTTGCATGGGGCTGGGCTTTGGTGGGGGCACTGTTCTGGCGCGGCGGGGGGCCGTCACGCAACATCTGTTCCACGTCAAACCGGGTCAGGCCGATGTCGTCCAGAAAATGATCATCCGCGCGGGTCAGCAGGGTGGCAATCGACGCAGCGGGCCGCAAAGTGGCGAACAGGGCTTTGATCATGGCGGACTCTTTCTTGGCAGATCGGTTGCCTTGCATGTGCGCTTTGGCTTGACATAAGGCAAACGCATATAAATCATGGGTGCCATCGTTTTTATGAATGGCAGGCCCATGATCCCGTTGGACAGCGACCTGATGCGCGCCTTTCTGGCGGTGGCCGATACCGGGTCGGTCACGGCGGCGGGGGACCGCATTGGGCGCACGCAATCGGCGGTGTCGATGCAGATCCGGCGGCTGGAGGAAAGTCTGGGCCAGCCGCTGTTTTTGCGCTTGCCTCGTGGGGTGGAACTGACACCGCGCGGTCTGCAGCTGCTGCCCTATGCCCGGCGGGTGACGCAGCTTCTGGACGAAGCCGCGACGGCCCTGCGGGAAAAGCCGCTGATCGGCCCGGTGCGGATCGGAATCCCGGATGAATATGCCGAAACCATCCTGCCGCGCGCGCTTGCCGCGTTTTCGGTCCGGCACCCGGGGGTCGAAGTGACGGTGCGCTGCGATTTCACCGCGCCCCAACAGGCGGCTTTGGACGAAGATCACCTTGATCTTGCTGTGATTTATGACAGCAGCCACACCTTGGGCGACGAGGTGCTGTGCATGGATCCGACCGTCTGGGTCACGTCGATCACTCACGCCCAGCATCTGCAAAAGCCTGTACCCGTGGGGGTTTACCTGCGATCAGACTGGAGCCGGGATTTCGCGCTGCGCAGTCTGGATCAGCAACGCATTGACTGGCGGGCGGCGTTCGAATGTGACACCTCGGGCAGCCTGCGGATTGCGGCCCGGGCGGGGCTTGCGATTGCACCGCTGTCGCGCAGCACCATTCCGCCGGGGTGTCGCGAGTTGACCGCCGCCGACGGCTTTCCCATCGTGGACCGCGCCCGCGTGGTGTTAAAGCGCAACCCGCGCGGGACCTCCGAGGCGATTGAAGGGTTGGCGGCGATGGTGCGCGAGGCGTTCCGGCCACTGGCGGGGGGGTGATGCGCGCCGGATTGCACAGCCCGTTGGGCCCGATCAGCGTCGAGGAAAGGGCGGGCGTGATCACGGCTTTGCACTGGCAGCCGGGGCCTGCGCCGCAGTCGCCGCTGCTGACCGAGGCAGTGGCGCAACTGACCGCCTATTTTGACCGCCGCCTGACGCGGTTTGATCTGCCGCTGGACTATGGCACGGGCCTTGCCGAACAGGTCCGCCGGGCCATGGCCGCGATTCCCTATGGTTTGACGCGCACTTACGGTGATCTGGCGCGGGACATCGGCGCACCGGCACAAGCCATTGGCCAAGCCTGTGGTGCCAATCCTGTCCCCGTGCTGATCCCCTGCCACCGCATTCTGGCGGCCCGGGGGCTGGGCGGATTTTCAGCGAAGGGCGGGGTGGAAACCAAGGTTTTCCTGCTGAAACTGGAAGGGGCGGCGGGCCTGTTGATCTGACCCGGCTTGCGGGGGCTGCGCGGGCTCTGTAACAGTCTTGTGACAATGACCGGGCGGGATGAATTGTGAGCTTTGCCATTTTGCTGGCCGTGCTGGGGGCGGCCTTTCTGCACGCGCTTTGGAATGCCCTGATCAAGACCGGCACCTCTCGGCTTGGTGCGATGGTGATCCTGTCGATTGGCGAAGTGCCGATCGGTCTGGCCGTCGCCGCTTCGCGTCCGATGCCCGCGCCGCAGGTGTGGAAATGGGTGCTGATGGCGGGGTGCGCGCATTTCTTTTACAAGTTCTTTCTGACCTACGCCTATGACCGTGGCGATCTGTCGCGGGTCTATCCGATTGCGCGTGGCGCGGCGCCGCTGATTGTTGCCGTGGCGGGGCTTGCGCTGCTGCCGGATCGTCTGTCCTTGAATGAATTGGCGGGCATTGCCGTGCTGGGCTGCGGTATCTTGCTGATGGCGCAAGGTATTTTCGCCAATGGCGAGAACCGCAGGATGCTGCCCTTTGCGCTGGGGTCGGCCTGTGCCACGGCAACCTATACCATGTTGGACGGCACCGGCGCGCGGGTGTCGGGCGATGCGATTGCCTATGTGGCCTGGGTCTTTGTGGCGGATGGGGTGATGTTCACCGCCGGGATGCTGGCGTTCAAGGGGCTGGATGTGCTGCCGCGTGACCGTCGGGCCTGGGGCTCTGGTCTGGTTGCGGCGGCGGCGTCTTACGGGGCCTATGCAGTTTCCGTCTGGGCGATGACCCGCGCGCCCATCGCTGTGGTGGCGGCGGTTCGGGAAACCTCGATCCTGTTCGCGGTACTGATCGGCTGGCTGGTGTTTGACGAACGGATGACCCGGGGCAAGGCCTTGGCGGCGGGCGTGATTGTGGGCGGAGTGATCCTGACCCGGCTTTAATCGTACA
>CAZCFC010000223.1:0-5253 GCA_964497815.1 uncultured Cypionkella sp. | reverse complement strand
AAGAAGCCCGCCGCAAGAAACTTCCCGTCGTGCGCCGCGCCGAGATGCTGGCCGAACTGATGCGCCTGCGGTCGAACATTGCCATCGCGGGCACGCATGGCAAGACCACGACCACGACGATGGTGGCGACGCTGCTGGACAAGGGCGGCTTTGATCCGACCGTGATCAATGGCGGCGTGATCCATGCTTATGGGTCAAACGCACGGGCCGGGGCCGGGGAATGGATGGTGGTTGAGGCCGACGAAAGCGACGGCTCATTCAACCGCCTGCCCGCGACCATCGCCATCGTGACCAACATCGACCCCGAACACATGGAACATTGGGGCACCTTTGACGCCTTGCGCAAAGGCTTTCTTGATTTCGTGTCCAACATCCCGTTTTACGGGTTGGCGGTGTGCTGCACCGATCATCCCGAGGTGCAGGCGCTGGTGGGGCGTGTCACCGATCGGCGTATCGTCACCTTTGGGTTCAACACCCAGGCCGATGTGCGGGCCATCAACCTGACCTATGAGGGCGGTGTTGCGCATTTCGACATTGCGCTGCAGGGCGAGGGCGAGGGCAGCGTGATTGAAGGCTGCACCCTGCCGATGCCGGGGGATCACAACGTGTCGAACGCGTTGTCGGCTGTGGCCGTGGCCCGGCACCTTGGCATGAAGAAAGATGAAATCCGTGAGGCTTTGGCCAGCTTTGCCGGCGTGAACCGTCGCTTTACCAAAGTCGCCGAGGTGAACGGTGTCACCATCATCGACGATTATGGTCACCACCCTGTCGAGATTGCGGCGGTGCTGAAAGCCGCGCGTCAAGCCACCAAGGGCCGCATCATCGCGGTGCATCAGCCGCACCGCTACACCCGTCTGCACAGCCTGTTCGAGGATTTCTGCACCTGTTTCAACGAGGCCGACGTGGTGGCAATTGCCGAGGTTTACGCTGCGGGCGAAGAACCGATTGCAGGCGCTTCGCGCGATGATCTGGTGGCCGGGCTGATCGCCCATGGCCACCGCCACGCCCGCGCCATCACGGACGAGGCCGATCTGGCGCGGCTGGTGCGCGAACAGGCGCAGCCGGGCGACATGGTGGTTTGCCTTGGGGCCGGGACAATTTCTGCCTGGGCCAATGGCCTGCCGGCGCGGTTGGTGGCGCGGGTTGCCTGACCGCATGCACCCATGCTGCGCCGACATATCAGGGGGCGGGGAATGAGCCTGCCTTTGGTTCTGGGGGCTGTCTGGGTCATCGCTTCGGCATTCACGGCGATGTTGCCGATGCGGCGGCAGATGATCCCCGGCATTGGCCTTTTGATCGCGGCCCCTGTGCTTTTGATCTGGATCGGCTGGGTTCATGGCTGGCTTTGGGTGGCCTTTGGCAGCTTTGCGTTTCTGTCGATGTTCCGCCGCCCGCTGATATATTTTGCCCGCCGCGCCCTTGGATTGCCCACCGACCTGTCTGCCAGGTTGCGCCCATGAACCTTGCGCTTGGTCTTGGTCTGCCCTTGGTTGCCGCATTGATCTGGCTGATTGCGGCCAATGTCATCGGCATGCTGCCCAGTCGCGACCACCATTGGCGCAATGCCTATGTGCTGATCGCCGTGGGCGTGCCGATCCTGATCTGGCTGTCATATGCCAAGGGTCTGCTGTGGGGGCTGGTTTTCCTGATCGCTGCCGGGTCCGTGCTGCGCTGGCCGTTGATTTACCTGATGCGCTGGCTGCGGCGGCTTTTCGCGTAGATCGGGATCTGCCCCAAGCCCGCTTGCGTCAACGCCACTTGCCAGCCGGACCTGCTTTTCCTATCACACCGCCATGACACATCTTCCCACCCCCCGCGGCACCCTGACACCCGACCGTCCCTTGGCCGACCTGACCTGGCTGCGCGTGGGCGGCCCCGCTGACTGGTTGTTTCAGCCTGCGGATGAGGCCGATCTGGCGGCGTTTCTGGCGGCGCTTGACCCGGCGGTTGCCGTGTTTCCGATGGGCGTGGGCAGCAACCTGATCGTGCGCGATGGCGGCATCCGCGCCGTGGTGATCCGGTTGGGGAGGGGGTTCAACAGCATCGAGGTGGGCAACGGCACCGTCACCGCAGGCGCGGCGGCGCTTGACGCGCATGTGGCCCGGCGGGCGGCCGAGGCGGGGCTGGACTTGACGTTTTTGCGCACGATTCCGGGCAGCATCGGCGGCGCGGTGCGGATGAATGCGGGGTGTTATGGGTCTTATGTGGCCGATCACCTGATTTCTGTGCGTTGCGTGACGCGCGCGGGCGAAATCGTGGACCTGCCCGCCGCAGATCTGCATCTGGCTTATCGCCAAAGCCGCTTGCCCGATGGCTGGGTGATCATCGGGGCCACCTTGCGTGCCGACACCGCTGATCCGGCGCTGCTGGAGGCGCGAATGGCCGATCAGATCGCCCGGCGTGATGCCAGCCAGCCCACCAGGGACCGGTCGGCGGGATCGACGTTTCGCAACCCCGTCGGCCATTCCAGCACCGGGCGGGCCGACGACAGCCACGACCTGAAGGCGTGGAAGGTGATCGACGACGCGGGCATGCGCGGCGCAACCCAAGGCGGCGCGCAGATGTCACCGATGCATTCGAACTTTCTGATCAACATGGGCGGGGCGACTGCCGCCGACCTCGAAGATTTGGGCGAGGAAGTGCGAAAAAGGGTTTTCCAACAGAGCGGTATCACGCTACAGTGGGAAATTATGCGGGTCGGGGAACGGCACGCCTAAAATAACAATATCACGGGCCGCTAAAGGTCTGGATGAGGCAGTAAATGGCGGGTGGCTCAAACAGAGCGGCCTCCACAGTAGCGGTGTTGATGGGCGGACTTTCCTCTGAGCGGGAGGTCTCTCTGTCGTCTGGGCGCGCATGCGCCGCAGCGTTGCGGGAGGCGGGATTTCAGGTGGCAGAGGTCGATTGTGGCCCTGACTTGTACGCACGCTTGTCCGAACTGAAGCCTGACGTCTGTTTCAATGCCCTGCATGGCCGCTGGGGCGAAGATGGCTGTGTGCAGGGCATTCTGGAATGGCTGCGCCTTCCCTATACGCATTCGGGGGTTCTTGCCTCGGCCCTTGCGATGGACAAGATCAAGACCAAAGAGGTCTACACCGCCGCCGGCCTGCCGATCGTGCCATCGGTCCTGGCCAGCCGTGATGAGGTCAGCGCCGCGCATGTCTTGCCGCCACCCTATGTGGTAAAGCCCTATAACGAAGGCTCGTCTGTGGGCGTCTATATCGTGCATCCGGGCAGCAATGCGCCACGCCTGGCCGAAACCATGCCCGATCTGGTGATGGTCGAAGCCTATGCCCCGGGGCGTGAGATGACCGTGACGGTGATGGGGGACCGCCCGCTGTGCGTGACCGACATCATCACCGATGGCTGGTATGATTTTGATGCCAAATACAAAACTGGCGGCTCGCGCCATGTGGTGCCTGCCCATATTCCGCAACAGATTGCCGATGCCTGCATGGATTACGCCCTGCGCGCCCACCATGCCTTGGGCTGCCGGGGTGTCAGCCGCACCGATTTCCGTTGGGACGAAGCGCGCGGTCTGGCGGGCTTGATCCTGCTGGAAACCAACACTCAGCCGGGGATGACGCCCACGTCGCTTGCCCCGGAACAGGCGGCCTACTGCGGGGTGTCCTTTCCCGAGCTGGTGACATGGATGGTGGAGGACGCGTCATGCAATCGCTAGGACGCGCGCCAACCCGTCATGCCCCTGCCCATCATGGCAAAACCCGCCTTGCGCCACTGCGTCGCGATCCTTCGCCCAGCCGTTGGGCCTATCGGATGCAGCGGCTTTGGCTGACGCCGCTGTTCCGGGTGCTGGTGCGCTTTGGTCTGCCGGTTCTGGTGATAGGTGCGGTGTCGGGGCTGGTGTTTTATGACGACGCCCGGCGTGCGGCTTTGCTGCAAGGCGCGGCCGATCTGCGCCAGAAGTTTGAACAACGCCCGGAATTCCGCATCAGCTATGTGTCGATTGACGGCGCGTCGCCTGATCTGGCCGATGCCGTGCGCGCCAAGCTGGCGCTGAAGCTGCCGCAATCGTCTTTCGATCTGGATATGGACGCGCTGCAGCTGAAGGCCGAAGAGCTGGACGCGGTGCAAGAGGCGCAGTTGCGGGTGCGGTCGGGCGGGGTGTTGCAGGTGGTGCTGACCGAGCGGGAACCGGCGCTGATCTGGCGGGATGAAGACCGTCTGGTGTTGCTGGATGCCACCGGGCACCGCGTCGCCGGGTTGGCCGCACGCGCCGATCGTGCCGATCTGCCCCTGGTGGCCGGGGACGGTGCCGACATTGCCACGCCCGAGGCGCTGGCGCTGCTGGATGCCGCGGGTCCGATCGCGGCCCGTCTGCGCGGTCTGGTGCGGATGGGCGACCGGCGCTGGGATCTTGTGCTGGACCGCAATCAACGCATTCTGTTGCCCGCCGAAAATCCGGTGGCCGCGCTGGAGCGGCTTTTGGCGCTGGATCAGGCCGAAAAGCTGTTGGACCGCGACATTCTGGCGATTGACCTAAGATTTGAACAACGGCCCGTCTTGCGGCTTGCCCCTTTCGCGCTTGGCGAATTGCGGCAGGCGCAGGGGCTGACCACGACAACGGGGAACGACCTATGACCGATCTGTACCAATCCCAACGTGCCATGCGGAACATGCGTCGTGCGGCGATGCAGCGCGGTGTGGTGGCCATTCTGGACGTCGGCACCTCAAAGATCGCCTGTCTGGTGCTGCGGTTTGACAGCGCGGATACCGACCGCGAAAGCGATGGCGTCGGGCCGATGGCAGGACAGTCGTCATTCCGGGTGATCGGCGCTGCCACCACGCGGTCACGCGGGGTGCGGTTTGGCGAAATTGCCGTGATGAATGAAACCGAGCGTGCCATCCGCACGGCCGTGCAGGCCGCGCAGAAGATGGCGAATGTGCGGGTGGATCACGTCATCGCCTGCTTCAGCGGTGCAGAGCCGCGCAGCTATGGTTTGGCGGGCGAATGGGAATTGCAGGACTCGGTGGTGACGGAACAGGATGTGGCCCGTGTGCTGGCCGCCTGCGATGCCCCCGATCTGGGCGAGGGCCGCGAAGTGCTGCATGCACAGCCGGTGAATTTTGCGCTGGATCACCGCTCTGGCCTTGGCGATCCGCGGGGGCAGATCGGCAACCGTCTGGCCTGTGACATGCACATGCTGTCGGTTGATGGATCGGTGGTGCAGAACCTGTTGTACTGCATCAAGCGTTGCGATCTGGAGTTGGCCGGGATTGCGTCTTCGGCCT
>CAZCFC010000222.1:0-5261 GCA_964497815.1 uncultured Cypionkella sp. | reverse complement strand
GAGGTCTAGAAGCCCCATGAGATCAGGGCCTTGGGTGCCGTGTGACCGCAGCTGTCGGTTGGCCTCGACCAGCATCAGGAAGACCACACCGGCGGCGCAAAGATGGGCGAGGTCGCCCGGTTCGTCCTGCCGGTTTGGGTTCACCACGGCAAATGCGGCGGGCAGGGTTTCCGCGCCGAGGTGGTGGTCAAGCACGATCACGTCGCAGGCGGCGGCGGCGATGGGGTCGTGGCTAAGGGTGCCGCAATCGACGCAGATGATGAGGTCATGTTCTGCCCCAAGGGCCTGCATGGCGGGGACGTTGGGGCCGTAACCTTCGTCAATCCGGTCGGGGATATAAAGGGTTGCCTGCGCCGCCATGGCCCGCAGCCAGACGATCAGCAGGGCTGCGGATGAGCCACCGTCGACGTCATAATCGGCAAAGATTGCAATGCGTTGCCGGGTTTTCACTGCGTGCAGGAACCGAGCGGCAGCGCGGCCTGTATCCTTCATCTTCAGCGGATCGGGCAAAAGGTCGCGCAGTTGCGGTGCCAGAAAACCGGGGGCATCCTGCGGTGTCACCCCGCGCGCCACGAGGGTCGCGCAGAGGGCCAGAGGCAGCTTGGTGATCTGTGCCATCGCCTCGGCCAGACGTTCCGATTCAAGACTGGGGCCGACCCAGCGGCGGCCGGACACAGAGGATTCGACGGACAAAAAAGCGCGTTTGGACATGGGTCAGCAGTGCCTTAGCCCGGGCCGGGGGGCAAGACGGATTTTGCGCAGAAAGGCCCGAACAGTCTTATTTCATTGGGCTTCTATAGGTCATCCGGCGGACGGACCCGGTTTTTGAGCGCATCAGGATCGTCTCGGTGGTGATCCAACCGGGTTCAATCTTGATCCCCTGCAGGATGGACCCCTGGGTCACGCCGGTTGCGGCAAAGATCACATCTGCCGTTACCATCTCGTCGCGGGTGTAGATGCGGTTCAGATCGGTGATGCCCGCCTTGTAGGCCCGCTGTCTTTCGTCGTCGTTGCGGAACAGAAGCTTGCCGTAAATCTGGCCGCCCATGCATTTCAAGGCACTTGCCGCCAGCACGCCTTCGGGCGCGCCACCAGAGCCCATATACATGTCGATTCCGGTAATTTCGCTTTCTGCACAATGGATTACCCCGGCCACATCGCCATCGGTGATCAGGCGGATTGCGGCACCGGTCGAACGCACTTCGGCGATCAGTTTCTCATGGCGCGGGCGTTCCAGAATGCAGACGGTGATCTCATCCGAGGCCACGCCCTTGGCGCGGGCAAGGGCGCGGACGCGGGCGGCGGGGGGCATGTCCAGCGTGACGGTTCCCTGGGCGTAACCCGGACCGATGGCAAGTTTTTCCATATAGACATCAGGGGCATGCAGCAAAGTGCCGCGCGGGGCCATGGCGATCACGGTCAGGGCGTTGGGCATGTCCTTGGCGGTCAGCGTGGTGCCTTCCAGCGGGTCAAGTGCGATATCCACCGCCGGGCCGCGACCGGTGCCGACCTCTTCCCCGATGTACAGCATCGGGGCCTCGTCCCGTTCGCCTTCACCGATCACCACGACACCGGAAATATCCAGCAAATTCAATTGATCGCGCATGGCGTTCACGGCGGCCTGATCGGCGGCCTTCTCGTCGCCGCGACCGATCAGGCGGGCCGATGCCAGCGCCGCCGCCTCGGAGACGCGGGCCAGGCCCAAGGACAAAAGGCGGTCTTGGAAATCGGTTGCGTCGGCCATGGGCTATCCTTGCAGGGTTGTTGCGCCTGCCTTAGCGGCACGGGATGCGTGCGGCAAGGATGGTCGCGCTAACAGGGTTGCGAAAGGCGCGCGGCGTGGCCTTGACGGCTAAGCTGTTGGGAGCGCGCCATTAATGCGGCGCATTCCCGAAGGTCAGCGGCCCGTTTTGTGTCGGTTTTGCGTCTGGCGGGCGTCGGGTATGCGTCCCGACAGCGTATGGACGCACGCGGTGTTTACCATCGCGTCGAATCACCCAAGGCCTAGACCTCTTCGATGCGCAGCGCCACCGGATTGCCCACCATCACCCCCGTCGCACCAAAGCGGCTGGTGGCGTGATCAATGTCGGCGCGGGTGGCCTTGTGGGTGACGATCAGAACGGTGGCATTGTCGCCTTCATGTCCGTACTGGCGCATCTGGTCGATGGACACGCCGGCATCCCCCAGACAGGTGGCGATTTTCGCCAGAGCGCCGGGTTTGTCCAGCAGCGTCATGCGCAGATAATAGCTGGCCGGGGTCGATGAGATCGCGGCGATGGGCGCGGTCAGGGTGCGGGCGGGTTGGCCAAAGGTGGGCAAGCGCAGACCGCGCGCGATGTCCACTATGTCGGACAGCACGGCGCTGGCGGTGGGGCCCATGCCCGCACCGGGGCCGCGCAACACGATCTGGCCCACGCTGTCGCCTTCCAGCACCACCATGTTGGTGCCGCCCTGCAACTGGCCCAGCGGGCTGTCAGCGGGCACAAGGCAGGGGGTCATGCGCTGTTCCAGGCCGCGGCCTGTCATCTGCGCCACGCCCAGCAGTTTGATGCGGTAGCCCATGTCGGCGGCCAGATTGATGTCGTCGATGGAGATGGCACCAATGCCTTCCAGTTCCACGGCGTCAAAGCTGACCTGAGTGCCAAAGGCAATAGAGGCCAGCAACGACAGTTTGTGGCCCGCATCAATGCCGCCCACGTCAAGGTTGGGGTCAGCCTCGAGATAGCCCAGTTGTTGGGCCGCGTCGAACACCGCCGCATAGGACAGCCCCTCGTTCTGCATCCGGGTCAGGATATAGTTGCAGGAGCCGTTCATCACGCCCATCACCCGCTTGATCTGGTTGCCCGCCAGACCTTCGGTCAGCGCCTTGATCACCGGGATGCCACCGGCGACGGCGGCCTCGAACCGGATCACGCGGCCCGCAGATTCGGCGGCAAGGGCAAGCGCCTGACCGTGATGGGCCAGCAGGGCCTTGTTTGCCGACACAACGTCCTTGCCTGCGGCGATGGCGGCCTCGGTGGCCAGTTTGGCGGCACCTTCGTGCCCGCCCATCACCTCGACAAACACATCGACATCATCCCGTTGGGCAAGGGCGACCGGATCGGTTTCCCAGGCATAGCCGGACAGATCCGCGTCGCGGTTCTTGGCTTTGTCACGCGCGCAGACGGCGGTGATCACCACTGGACGGCCGCTGCGCAAGGCGATCAGGTCCGCATGTTGCTGGACGATCTTCACAACGCCAAGGCCCACGGTGCCAAGACCAGCCAGACCAATGCGCAGGGGGGTGGCAGACATGGGGGAACCTCGTGTTTGGGTGTTGCGCCTGCGTGTTAGCGGAAGGCGCGGCGGCGTGCAACGCGGTGCTGCGGGGGAAAGATTTTTGCGCGAAAGATATGGCTACGGGTTGCGCAGGGCGGCGGCCCGGGCGCGCAGGGCGGCGGCGCGGGCGGTCAGGCTGTTGCCTGCGGCCTCGGCCCGCGGTTGGCCGCTTTGGGCCAGCAGGTCAGCCATCGGCAGCAGGGCCGGGGCGGGGCCGGTGGCTTTGCTGGCGGCAGCATCCACCTGTGGAAAGGTGGCGCAGCCGGCAAGGCACAGACACATGGGCAGGATGCGGAGGGGCAGGGTGCAGATCATGGCGGCAGCATAGCGACGGGGCGCGCGGGGTCAATGAGCAGCCGGTGCCCGGGATGGTTGGGCCTGTGGTTGGGCCATTCCTGGCAGAGCGAAGGGGCAGGGCCGCCCGCCACAAGGTGCGGGCGGCGGTTGCGTCAGTGCGCGGGTTTGATGAAGGTGCCGTTGCGCAATTCGGCCATGGCCTGTTGCAGTTCGGCTTGGGTGTTCATCACGATCGGGCCGTGCCAAGCCACCGGTTCCTGAATCGGCGCGCCGGAAATCAGCAGAAAGCGGATGCCGTTGGGGCCTGCCTGCACGGTGATTTCATCGCCCTTGCCGAATTCGATCAGGGTGCGGTTGCCGGACAGGTCGCGGATGTTCAGTTCCTCGCCCTTGTATTCCTTTTCCAGCAGCACCCCGCGCGGGCGGGCGGCGTCTGTGAATTTTCCAGCGCCTTCAAAGACATAGGCAAAGGCCTGACGGCGCGTATCCACCTTGAACGTGCGCTTCTTTTCCGGGGGGACGAAGATGTCAAGATATTGCGGATCGGCGGCGATGCCATCCACGGGGCCGGTCTTGCCCCAGAACGACCCCACGATCACCTTCACGATGGTTCCGTCATCATCCATGATTTCGGGAATGTCGTTGGATTTGACATCCTGATAGCGCGGCTGGGTCATTTTTAGCGCTTTTGGCAGGTTTGCCCACAGCTGAAAGCCGTGCATCTGACCCTTGGCGTTTCCTTTCGGCATTTCCTGATGCAGAATGCCTGAACCCGCCGTCATCCACTGCACATCGCCGCCCTTCAGGGTGCCACGGTTGCCAAGGCTGTCACCGTGTTCAACCGCGCCTGCCAGCACATAGGTGATGGTTTCAATGCCGCGGTGCGGGTGCCAGGGGAAACCGGCCATATAGTCGCGCGGATGATCGCCGCGGAAATCGTCGAACAAGAGGAACGGGTCCATGCGTTCGGGATCGCCAAAGCCGAAGGCGCGGTGCAGGTGCACGCCTGCGCCCTCGGTCGCGGGGCGGGCGCGGCTGGTTGAGGTGACGGGACGGATCGACATGGCAGGCTCCTTTCACAAGCACAGTGCTTTGTGAGGTAGGCGGCAGAGGGGAATGCGGCAAGCCTGCACAGCAACAGGGCCTCTGTGCAAAATTGCGCAGGGGCCCCGATGTCAGTGGTGTGGCTGGATCAGGAACAGACCACGTTCACCAGACAGATTTTCGGCACAAAGCGCGGGCGGGTCACGATGAACTGCTGCAAGGTCGAATCCGACAGGCCGACGTTGAAGGCCGGGTGATAACTGACCTCGACCTCGACCAGCATCACGCGGTCGCCGTCGGACATGACGGGGATGCGGTAAGCCAGGTCTGCGACGCTGGTGGTGGTCAGCTGCGGCATCGCGTTGTCGGGCGACCGGGGCCACCCGATTTCAAAGCGGTCGTTCAGATCGGACCACGTGACGCTGCTGACCCGGATTTTCACGGTTTGATCAGCATCGACCAGATAGCGCATCAGGTTGCGCATGCCGGGCACGTATTGATCGTTCAATGTGACCATTTCACGCGACACCATGTCAGACACGGTGTAGGCGGCCTTTTGCACCGTGTTGACCGAACGGTAGGCATCCCAATAGACAAACAGC
>CAZCFC010000221.1:0-5298 GCA_964497815.1 uncultured Cypionkella sp. | reverse complement strand
TTCGTTCAAGGTAATAAGCACTGATTGGCGCTTTTGGTGATGATTCTGGGCAAAACGGCCCGGATGCGCTGCGGCGTTGCGGCAGGTGCAATTGATCGGTTTGCGTCAGGGGTGACGCGCTTTGTGGGGGTGTGTTGTGGAATTGTTTTTTATCTTGCCGCTGCTGTTGGCTGGCGGATTGTTGGCGGCGTTTGGCAGCGGGGGGGACGATGCCGAGAACCCGCCCGACGAGGAAAATCCTGAAGAGGGCGAAGGCACCAGTGGATCCGGCGCAGAGGCCACTGGCGGGCCCGGCGATGACACCATGTGGGGCACCCGCCTTGATGATGATCTGAACGGTCTGGATGGCAGGGATTCCCTCACCGGGCGTCAGGGCGATGATACTTTGTCCGGAGGGCTGGGCGGTGATACCCTGCGGGGCGGCTTTGGCGTTGATGTCCTGTACGGCAATCAGGGCGGCGATGTTCTGGACGGTGGCGCGCAGGGTGACAGTTTGTTCGGCGGTTTCGGCTATGACAACCTGTTTGGCATGGGCGGCCGCGACGCTTTGGCAGGTGGTGAGGGGGATGACACCCTGTCAGGCGGCTGGGGCCAGGACAGCCTGAATGGCGACGATGGCAACGACAGCCTTGTTGGCGGGGGCGGCAATGACCGGCTGTTTGGTGGCATGGGCATTGACACCCTGCGCGGCGGTGGCGGCAACGATGTCTTGATCGGTGAAGCTGTGTATGGCGGTGCCGGAAATGACGAATTGTCGCTGTATTTCAATCAGGTTGGTGCTGCTGATCCGTTCAAGATGTTCGGTGATGGCGGTGACGGCTCGGATGTTCTGAATTTCGTGGGAGGCGTCGGGGGCAGTCCTGCGCCCTTGTTGGCGGCCGAACTTCGGGGCGGGGCAGGCAACGACTTTTTAAGTGTCTCGACAGGCGGGGATGTCACACTTGCGGGCGGCGAGGGCGATGATCATCTGGCAACCTTTGACGCTGAAAGCGCGCTGATGACCGGTGGCGCAGGTCTTGACCGGTTTCATGTGGCTGCCAATTCCGCCGATCCGCAAGATGATGGCGCGGTGACGGTGACGGACTTCAACCCTTCGGCGGGCGAAACGCTGTCTGTGCGCATTTTTGGCGACGCGGATGCCGGGTTTGGCGAAGGCAAGACGGTTGATGCCATCCTGCAAACCGATGCCGCCGGCACCGGTACGCTGATGATCTACAAGGGCATCGTTTATGCCCATTTCCTTGGCCTGCTGCCGGGGGATATTCCCGAAGATGCCTTGGTGGTCGATCTGGTGGCCAATGCAGGCGGTGACTGATCGTCAGATCGCCGCCTTGCGCATCTCGTCCAGATAAATCTCGCGCAGCCGGGCCACGACATGGCCCGGTTTGCCCGTGCCAATCGCGGCACCGTCGATTTCCACCACCGGCATCACAAAAGCCGAGGCCGAGGTGACAAATGCCTCATCCGCAGTCTGGGCTTCGGCAATGGAAAAGCTGCGCTCTTCGACTTCCATCTGCGCCTCACGTGCGAAACGCAGGACTGCCACACGGGTGATGCCGTGCAGGATGTCGTTGGACAATTGCCGGGTGATGATCTTGTTGCCCTTGATGATATAGGCGTTGTTCGACGTGCCTTCGGTGACAACCCCATCCTGCACCAGCCACGAATCGTCCACGCCAGCCTTTTTCGCCATCATCTTGGCCATGGACGGGTACAAAAGCTGCACCGTCTTGATGTCACGGCGACCCCAGCGGATGTCGTCGACCGAAATCACCTTCCAGCCGGTTTTCGCCTGCGGATTGTCGGCCAGCCCCGGTTTGGACTGGGTGAACAGCACCAGGGTCGGTTTTGTATCTGCGGACGGATAGGCAAAGTCGCGATCACCAGGATTGCCGCGCGTGACTTGCAGGTAGATCATGCCATCGGTGATGTCGTTCAGCCGCACCAGTTCGCGGTGGATCGCCAACAATTCTTCATCGCTGCAGGGGGGGGCCATCTCCAACTCGGACAGGCTGCGGCCCAGACGGGCACAATGGCCGCCAAAGTCGATCAGCTTGCCGCCCAGAACCGACGTGACCTCATAAACGCCATCGGCCATCAGAAAGCCACGGTCAAAGATCGACACGCGGGCTTCGGTTTCGGGAAGGTAGTCGCCGTTCAGGTAGACGGTTCTTGTCATGGCTTATCCCCAAAGTTGGGCGGTGGCTGGATACACGCCTGCGGTGTCATAGTGCAGCGGGTTTGCGCGGTCTTGGGCCAACAATAGCGGGCCGTCAAGATCACAGAAGGCCACTCCTTGCGCCAAAAGCACCGCCGGGGCCATGGCCAGCGAAGAGCCGACCATACAGCCAACCATAAGCTTGAAGCCAAGGCGCTGCGCTTCGTCACGGGCCAGAAGGGCTTCGGTCAGACCGCCGGTCTTGTCCAGTTTCAGGTTCACCACGTCATACTTGCCCTTCAGCGCGGCCAAAGAGGCCGCATCATGCGCGGATTCGTCGGCACAGACGGGCAAAGGCCGGGCCATTTCGGCCAGCATGTCATCGGCCCCCTGTGGCAGCGGTTGTTCCACAAGGGCCACACCCAGCCGGATCAGATGCGGGGCCAGATCGGTATAGACCTCGGGCGTCCAGCCCTCGTTGGCGTCGATGATCAGGGTTGAACGGGGCGCGCCCTGACGCACGGCCTCCAGCCTTGGCATGTCGTCAGGGGTGCCAAGCTTGATCTTCAGAATCGGGCGGTGGGCGTGTTTGGCGGCCTCGGCCCGCATGATGTCAGGGGTGTTCAGCGACAGGGTGAAGGCCACGGGAACCGGGCGCGGTGCAGGCAGACCCGCCAGTTGCCAAACCCGGTGGCCCATCGTCTTGGCCGCAAGATCCCACAATGCCGCGTCGACGGCATTGCGCGCGGCCCCTGCGGGCAGGGCGGTTTGCAGCGCCGTGCGCGTGATATCGGCGGGCAGCGCGGCGATCTGCGCGGTGACGCTTTCCAGACTGTCACCATAGCGCGGGTACGGCACGCATTCGCCCCAACCGGTGATTCCGTCCCGGCTGACGCGGACGGTCAGTACATGGGCATGGGTTTTGGACCCGCGTGAGATGGTAAAGGTCTGGGCCAGTGTGAAGACATCAGGGGTGACAGTGATCATCGGGACCTCGTTCTGCGCAGCCGATTTTTCTGCGAAAAATTCCATCCTGTCGCGTGAAATCTTGCGACTGATTGCGGCGTCGCGGCGTGATTGCTGCGAATGCGAATAGTGCTTGCGGCCCGATGCGCAATAATCTACCCAAACAGACAGAGTTTGCGAAACATCCTTGCGAGGTCACATGTCATTCCGTTTGCAACCCGCCCCTCCTGCACGGCCCAATCGTTGCCAACTGTTCGGCCCCGGTTCGCGCCCCGCCTTGTTCGAAAAGATGGCGGCAAGCGCGGCGGATGTGATCAATCTTGATCTGGAGGATTCGGTGGCGCCGTCTGACAAGGATCAGGCGCGGGCCAACATTATCGCGGCGATCAATACGGTCGATTGGGGCAAGAAAACCTTGTCTGTGCGGATCAATGGCCTGGACACCCCATTCTGGTATCGCGATGTGGTGGATTTGCTGGAACAGGCGGGCGACCGGCTGGACCAGATCATGATCCCCAAGGTCGGCTGCGCGGCGGATGTGTATGCGGTGGATGCGCTGGTGACGGCGATTGAACGCGCCAAAGGCCGCCGCAAACCGATCAGTCTTGAAGTGATCATCGAATCGGCGGCGGGCATTGCGCATGTCGAAGAAATTGCGGCCAGTAGCCCGCGGTTGCAGGCAATGAGCCTGGGCGCGGCGGATTTCGCCGCCAGCATGGGGATGCAGACCACAGGCATCGGCGGCACGCAGGAAAACTACTACATGCTGCGCGATGGTGTGCGGCATTGGTCGGACCCGTGGCATTGGGCGCAGGTGGCGATTGTGGCGGCCTGCCGGACCCATGGCATTCTGCCGGTCGATGGGCCCTTCGGTGATTTTTCGGACGATGAAGGCTTTCGGGCGCAGGCGCGCCGCTCGGCCACGCTGGGCATGGTTGGCAAATGGGCCATCCACCCCAAGCAGGTTGCGCTTTCCAACGAGGTGTTCACCCCCTCTGAATCCGCTGTGGCCGAGGCGCGCGAGATTCTCGCGGCCATGGACGCAGCCAAGGCGCGCGGGGAAGGGGCGACGGTTTACAAGGGCCGTCTGGTCGACATTGCCTCGATCAAGCAGGCCGAAGTGATCGTAAAGCAGGCGGAAATGATCGCCTCTGCCTAGTGTTTCATCGGGCTTAAGATATTGTTGACTCGTGCCCGGCGCTTGGGCAAAGGTGACGCAACGGCAGTCTGACTGCCCCGGAATACCCGCGCGACGAAGGGAGAGGAGGCCCGACGTCGCATCCTCGGGAGGATGCACGCCCCGTGGCCCGGCCACGGGGCTGTGCTGTTTAGGGGCCTGTGTTCCGCCCCGGCAAAGTATCGCAGGCCGTGGCCGCAGCGTTGGTCTGCTTGGTTGCATTTTCCACGAACGGCGGCCATATAGGGGGCCGTTGCCGTGATGGAGTGCCCGATGAACTACCTCGAATTCGAGAAGCCTTTGGCCGAAATTGAAGGCAAGGCCGAAGAGCTGCGCGCGATGGCGCGGGGCAATACGGGCATGGATGTCACCAAAGAGGCCGAGGCGCTGGACCGCAAGGCGGATCAACTGCTGAAGGATCTATACAGGGATCTGACACCCTGGCGGAAATGTCAGGTGGCACGGCACCCCGACCGGCCGCATTCCAAGGATTACATCGAGGCGCTGTTCAGCGAATACACCGCTTTGGCGGGGGATCGTGGCTTTGCGGACGATCACGCCGTGATGGGCGGGCTGGCACGCTTCAACGATACGCCAGTGGTGGTGATCGGGCATGAAAAGGGCAACGACACCAAGTCGCGTATTGAACGCAACTTTGGCATGGCCCGTCCGGAAGGGTATCGCAAGGCGGTGCGTTTGATGGACATGGCGCATCGGTTCCGGCTGCCGGTGATCACGCTGATCGACACGCCCGGCGCCTATCCGGGCAAGGGCGCAGAAGAGCGTGGCCAAGCCGAGGCGATTGCACGGTCCACCGCGAAATGTCTTGAGATCGGCGTGCCGCTGATTTCGGTGATCATCGGTGAGGGCGGGTCCGGCGGGGCCGTGGCCTTTGCCACGGCGAACCGGATCGCGATGCTGGAGCATTCGGTGTACTCGGTTATCTCGCCCGAAGGCTGTGCTTCGATCCTGTGGAAAGATGCCGAAAAAATGCGCG
>CAZCFC010000220.1:0-5366 GCA_964497815.1 uncultured Cypionkella sp. | reverse complement strand
GCCGATGCGCCGCTGTGGGATGCCAAGAACGAGCGTATTCGCGCGTAAGGAATGCGGGGGGAAGCCCCCGGACCAAGCCAAAGCCGGGGGGCCAGCCCCCCGGACCCCCCGGGATATTTTCAGACAGATGAAAGCGAAGTGATGGCCAGTATTCCAGACAAGGCGCGTGCGGTGGTGATTGGGGGCGGAGTGTCGGGATGCTCGGTTGCCTATCATCTGGCCAAGATGGGGTGGACGGATGTTGTGCTGTTGGAGCGCAAGCAGCTGACCAGCGGCACGACATGGCACGCGGCGGGGTTGATCGGGCAGTTGCGCGGGTCTGCCAACATGACCCGGCTGGCAAAGTATTCGGCCGATCTTTACGTCAAGCTGGCCGCCGAAACCGGGGTTGAGACGGGGATGCGGCAGGTTGGCAGCATTTCGGTGGCGTTGACGGCGCATCGGCACGAGGAGTTGTTGCGGCAGGCCACGGTGGCGCCGATTTTCGATGTGGATGTGCAGGAAATCAGCCCGGTTGAGGCCAAGGCGATGTATCCGCACCTTGAGATCGGTGTTGTCGTGGGGGCGGTGCATCTGCCACTGGATGGCCAGTGTGATCCGGCCAATATCGCCATGGCTTTGGCCAAGGGCGCGCGGATGCGGGGGGCGCAGATCTTTGAGCACACCAAGGTTGTGGGCGTCACCAAGGCGGCGGGCCGGGTGACGGGGGTCGATTATGTCGATGCCGACGGCCAGCCGGGGCATATCGCGGCGGATGTGGTGGTGAACTGCGGCGGCATGTGGGGGCGCGATCTGGCCGAGGCCAGCGGCGTGACCCTGCCGCTGCATGCCTGCGAGCATTTCTATCTGATCACCGAACCGATTTCCGGGCTGGGGCATTTGCCGGTGCTGCGGGTGCCGGATGAATGCGCCTATTACAAGTCCGATGCCGGCAAGATGATGATCGGAGCATTCGAGCCGAAGGCGAAACCCTGGGGCATGAACGGCATCCGCGAGGATTTCATGTTCGACACCCTGCCAGAGGATTGGGATCATTTTCAGCCGATCCTGGAACACGCCATGAACCGGATGCCGCTGTTTCAGACTGCGGGGATTCACACGTTCTTCAACGGGCCAGAGTCGTTTACGCCCGATGATCGCTATTATCTGGGCGAAGCGCCGGAACTGGGCGGCTATTGGGTGGCGGCGGGCTATAACTCGGTTGGCATCGCGGGGTCTGGTGGGGCTGGGATGGCGCTGGCGCATTGGATCGTTGAGGGTGAGGCTCCGTTCGATCTGTGGGAGGTGGATATCCGCCGCGCGCAGCCGTTCCAGCGCAACCGCAAATATCTGAAGGAACGCGTCACCGAGACGCTGGGCCTGCTTTACGCCGACCACTTCCCTTACCGGCAGGTTGAAACCAGCCGGGGGGTGCGCCGCACGCCGCTGCATGAACACCTGAAGGCGCGGGGCGCGGTGTTTGGCGAGGTGGCGGGTTGGGAGCGGGCGAACTGGTTCGCAAATCCGGGGCAGAAGCCGGAATATGAGTATTCGTGGAAGCGGCAGAACTGGTTTGACAACCAGCGCGCGGAACATATGGCGGTGCGCGAGGGGGTCGGCTTTTTCGACATGACTTCGTTCGGCAAGATCAGGGTTGAAGGGCGCGATGCCTGCGCGTTTCTGAACCGGATGTGTTCTGCCGAGATGGACGTGGCGGCGGGCAAGATCGTTTACACCATGCTGTTGAACGCGCGCGGCGGGATCGAGGCCGATCTGACGGTGACGCGGTTGTCGGAAAGCGCCTATCTGCTGGTGGTGCCGGGGGCGACGTTGCAGCGCAATCTGGCCTGGCTGCGGGCGCATCTGGGCGATGCCTTTGCGGTGATCACCGATATGACGGCGGCGGAATCGGTGCTGTGCGTGATGGGCCCGAAGGCGCGCGAGTTGATGGCGGCGGTCAGCCCGGCGGATTTCAGCAATGCAGCGCATCCCTTTGGCATGGCAAAGGAAATCGAGATCGGCATGGGGTTGGCGCGGGCACATCGGGTGACCTATGTGGGCGAGCTGGGCTGGGAAATCTACGCCAGCTCGGATCAGACCGCGCATGTGTTCGAGGCGCTGGAAGAGGCCGGGGTGGGGCTGGGGCTGAAACTGTGCGGCTTGCACACGCTGGACAGTTGTCGGATCGAGAAGGGCTATCGCCACTGGGGCCATGACATCACCGACGAGGATCATGTGCTGGAGGCGGGGTTGGGCTTTACCGCCAGCCGCAGAAAGGCCGCCTACATCGGGCGCGATGCTGTGCTGAAGCGCGAGGCGGCAGGGCTTGAGCGCAAGCTGGTGCAGTTCCGACTGACCAACCCCGAGCCGCTGCTGTTTCACAACGAGGCGGTGGTGCGGGATGGCAAGATTGTCGGGCCGGTGACCTCGGGCAACTATGGCCACTATCTGGGCGGGGCGATCGGCCTTGGCTATGTGCCCTGCAAGGGGCAGACGGATGCCGAAATACTGGGCAGCCGGTACGAAATCGAAGTGGCGGGGGTGCGGCATGAGGCCGTGGCCAGCCTTGTGGCAATGCATGATCCAAAATCCGAACGGGTGCGCGCGTGACACGCGCCGGGGAGGGCTGTCTGCCCTCCCCGGACCCCTCCCGAGGATATTTGAGCACAGAGGATGAGCAAGATGGACGAGATTGGTGACGTTTGCGAACCGGCGCGGGCACGGCGGGCAGGGGGGCGGGCAAACCGCGTGGCCGTGCGCGCGGCACCGTTGGCCGATGACATGCGCCCGGTTCGGGCGGGGATGTCGGGCGGGCAGTACAAGCCGTTGACCGAGGCCGGGATCGCGCAGATTCATGAAAGCGCGTTGCAGGCTTTGGAGCAGATCGGGCTAAGCCAGGCACCGCCGTCGGGGGTTGAGATTCTGACCGGGGCGGGGGCCATTCAGGGCGATGATGGCCGCATCCGGTTCCCGCGCGCGCTGGTCGAGGATATGCTGGCGGTGGCGGCGCGCAACATCACCTTGCACGCCCGTGACCCCAAGCACGACATGCTGTTGTCAGGATCGCGCGTGCATTTCGGTACGGCGGGGGCGGCGGTGCATATCGTCGATCCGATCAGTCTGGACTACCGCGAAAGCACGGCACAGGATCTGTACGACGCGGCCCGGCTGGTCGATAATCTGGACAATATCCATTTCTATCAACGCACCATGGTCTGCCGCGATGTGGTGGACAACAAGGACATGGACCTGAACACGCTGTACGGCTGCCTTGCCGGCACCACCAAGCATGTTGGCACGTCTTTCAGCGATCCGTCCCATGTCGCAGACTGTTTTGACATGATCTACACCGTGGCGGGGGGCGAGGAGAAATGGCTGGAGCGGCCGTTTGTGTCGAACTCTAACTGTTTCGTGGTTCCGCCGATGAAGTTTGCCGAGGAATCCTGCATCACCATGGAAGATTGTGTGCGGCGCGGCATGCCGATGCTGCTGCTGTCGGCGGGGCAGGCAGGCGCGACCGCGCCCGCGCCGATTGCCCTGACGATTGTGCAGGCGATGGCGGAATGTCTGGCGGGCGTGGTGTACGTCAACGCCATCAAGAAGGGCGCGCCGGCAATCTTTGGCACCTGGCCTTTCGTGTCTGATCTGCGCACCGGGGCGATGTCGGGCGGGTCGGCCGAGCAGGCGCTTTTGACGGCGGGATGCGCCCAGATGCACCGGTTCTACGATCTGCCGGGCGGGGCGGCATCGGGGATTTCCGACAGCAAGCTGCCCGACATGCAGGCGGGATGGGAGCAGGGCATCACCAACTCGCTGGCCGGTCTGGCCGGTCTGAACCTGTGCTACGAGGCGGTGGGGATGCATGCCAGCCTGTTGGGCTTTTGTCTGGAAAGCCTTGTGTTGGGGGATGATCTGCTGGGGCAGGCGATGCGGTTGGTGCGCGGCATTGATGTGACACCGGATTCGACGTCGATCGAGGCGATGAAAGAGGTCTGTCTGGGCGGGGCGGGGCATTATCTGGGGTCTGATCAGACGCTGAAACTGATGCAGACTGAATACATCTATCCGGCGGTGGCCAACCGGATGTCGCCCAAGGAATGGAATGAGGCGGGCAAGCCGTTGCTGCTTGACCGGGCCATCGCGCGCAAGAATAGTATCCTCGCCAAGGCCGGGAACGTGATTGATCCGCAGATTGATGCGTTGATCCGGGCCAAATACAACATCTACTTCAAGTGAGGCTGCCATGATCTCTGCCAATATGACCAAATTCTACATCAACGGCGCATGGGTCGAGCCGATTTCGACCAAGCGCATCGGAGTGGAAAACCCCGCGACCGAAGAGATCGTTTGCGAGGTGGCGATTGGCAACGAGGCCGATGCCGACCGTGCCATCGCCGCCGCCCGCGCGGCGTTTGACGCCTATACGGTCTGGCCGGTGCAAAAGCGCATCGACCTGGTGAAGCGGATCCTTGCGGTCTACAACGCGCGCTATGAGGATTTCGCGCAGGCGATGTCCACAGAAATGGGCGCGCCAATGGACTGGGCGCGGGGCGCGCAGGCCTGGGCGGGCCAAGTGCATATCGAGGCCACGATCAAGGCCGCCGAAGAAATGGTCTGGGAATATTCGCGCGGCACCACCCGGATCATTCATGAAGGCATCGGGGTTTGCGCGCTGATCACGCCGTGGAACTGGCCGATGAACCAGATCGCCTGCAAGGTGGCACCCGCCCTGATCGCGGGCTGCACCATGGTGTTGAAGCCGTCGGAAATCGCGCCCTTGTCGGGGGTGCTGTTTGCCGAGGTTTGCCACGAGGCGGGGGTTCCTCCGGGCGTGTTCAACCTTGTCAACGGCGATGGGCCGGGGGTTGGCGCGCGCATTTCGGCGCATCCGGACGTGGATATGGTGTCGTTCACCGGATCGACCCGGGCCGGCACGGCGGTGGCGGCGGCGGCGGCCCCGACCGTAAAGCGGGTGGCGCAGGAACTGGGTGGCAAATCGGCCAATATCATCCTGCCAAGCGCCGATCTGGCCGCAGCGGTGCAGTCGGGTGTCAATGCCATCATGTCCAACACCGGGCAGTCCTGCGACGCGCCGACGCGGATGTTCGTGCAGCGCAGCCAGCAGGCCGAGGCTTTGGCGATTGCCAAGGCAACCGCCGAAGAAATCGTTCCCGGCGATCCGCAGGCGGAAGGCACCACCATGGGGCCGCTGATTTCCAAGACCCAGTATGAAAAGGTTCAGCGGTTGATTCAGGCCGGGATGGACGAAGGGGCCACGTTGGTGACAGGCGGTCTGGGCCGTCCGGCGGGGCTGAACCGCGGCTGGTTCGTGCAGCCGACCATTTTCGGTGACGTGACCCATGAGATGACGATCTCAAAGGAAGAAA
>CAZCFC010000219.1:0-5380 GCA_964497815.1 uncultured Cypionkella sp. | reverse complement strand
AAGCTGCCGGATTGCTGGCCGGGCATTTCCTCGGGGCGGGTCAGGGTTTCAAAGGCCACATATTTGGCACCCGACTGCACACCCACCTTTTTCAGCAGACCCGCCAGTTCAAACCCCTGCCACGGCACGATCATCGACCACGCCTCGACACAGCGGAAGCGGTAGATGCGTTCCTCGATCGGCTGGTCCTTGATCACATCGGCCAGATCATAGGTGCCGGGCCGGTCCACCATGCCGTCAATCACGATCGACCAAGGATCGGTTGTCAAAGCCCCCGCATTGGCAGCGGGATCACCCTTGTCGAAGCCGAATTCATAGTAGTTGTTATAGCCTGTGATATCCTCAAGGCTGTTCGGCTCTTCGTCCGTGGACCACGGGCTTGCGGCAAAGGCGGGTGAGGCGGCAAGGGCGGCGGCCCCTGCGATCAACTGGCGGCGGTTCAGGAAAAGGGCTTTCGGGGTCACATCCGACCACCGCAGATCTGGTTTGAATGACATGGCATGTTCCTTGCGTTTCTGCCAAGGAAGATGCGGCACGGCGGACAAAAGACAAAATCATCTTGTCTCACATCTGCGCCAACCGGTTGTAACATTGGCTTTGCAGATAACGGTTGATCACAACCCTTGAAGGAATTGTGATTGGAAAATCGCAAGACCCGCAGCTTAGGGCGTCAGGTGGCCTTTGCAAGGCAGGCTCACGCCAAGTTCACACTGAACCAAACGCATCTTCTGTCCGTTCTATCTTTGCCAATCCGGCTTTGATCAACAGGAGTGACCCCAATGATCCGCAGAACCTTTCTTGCCATGACCGCAGCCGTCGCATTTTCGGCCCCGGCCTTTGCCGCCGATATGGACATCGTAGATACCGCCGTCGGCGCGGGCACCTTCACCACGCTGGTGGCCGCTGTCACCGCAGCCGGCCTCGTTGACACACTGAAGGGCGAAGGCCCGTTCACCGTGTTCGCACCGACCGATGCCGCCTTTGCCGCTTTGCCCGCTGGCACGGTCGAGGATTTGCTGAAGCCTGAAAACAAGGACAAGCTGACGGCGATCCTGACCTATCACGTCGTCCCCGGCAAAGTGATGGCCGCCGACCTGACCGAAGGCATGAAGGCCGCCACCGTGAATGGCGCCGAAGTCACCATCACGCTGGATGGCGGGGCCAAAGTGAACGGCGCCGTGATCTCGACCGCCGACATCGCGGCAACCAATGGCGTGATTCACGTCATCGACACCGTGATCATGCCGCCGATGTAATCGGATATAAAGAAGGGGGGCTTCTGGCCCCCCTTCACTTCAATGGACGACCACTTCTGCCGGCCGTTCGCGGCGTGACGCCGAAACCCGGTCGCCGATGATCAGACCATCGGCACCCGCCGACACCACGACCTTCGATCCATCCAGCACATCGCCCGACAAGATCATCTCGGCCAGCGGGTCTTGCAGGTGGCGTTGAATCACCCGCTTCAAGGGACGCGCGCCGAACACCGGATCATAGCCTTCATCGGCCAACCATTGCCGCGCCGCAGGGTCCAGATCCAGCGTGATCTTGCGCCCAAGCAGGCGCTTCTCCAGCCGCCGCAACTGAATCTCGACGATCCCCGACATATCGGCACGGTTCAGACGGTCAAAGATGATCTGTTCATCCAGACGGTTCAGGAATTCCGGGCGGAAATGCTGCCGCACAGCTTCTTCCACCTCACGACGCGCCGCCGTGATGTCGCCGCCGTCGGGCAACTCGGACAAAGCCCGCGCCCCAAGGTTGCTGGTCAGGATGATCAGCGTTTGCTTGAAATCCACGGTGCGGCCCTGACCATCGGTCAGCACGCCGTCATCCAGCACCTGCAACAGCACGTTGAACACATCGGGATGCGCCTTTTCCACCTCGTCGAACAAGACCACCTGATAGGGACGGCGACGGACGGCTTCGGTCAGCACCCCGCCCTCGTCATAGCCGACATAGCCCGGAGGCGCGCCGATCAGACGGGCGACCGAGTGTTTCTCCATGAACTCGCTCATGTCGATCCGCACCATCGCGTTGTCGTCGTCGAACAGGTACTCGGCCACGGCCTTGGTCAGTTCGGTCTTGCCCACCCCAGTTGGGCCAAGGAACAGGAATGACCCCAACGGCCGCCCCTCATCATTCAACCCCGCCCGCGCACGGCGCACGGCGTTGGAAACGGCGACCACGGCGGCGCGTTGGCCGATCACCCGCTTGCCCAGCTCCTCTTCCATCCGCAGCAGCTTTTCACGCTCGCCTTCCAGCATCTTGGCTACGGGAATCCCGGTCCAGCGCTCCACCACCTCGGCAATCTGTTCAGGCCGCACCGCTTCGGACACCAAGGCATCGCCTTCGCGCGCCTCGGCCTCGGTCAGCTTCTTCTCAAGCCCCGGGATGATGCCATAAGACAACTCACCCGCGCGGCCCAGATTGCCGTCACGTTTGACCTGATCCAACTCGGCCCGCGCGCGGTCAAGCTGTTCCTTCACATCGCGCGCCGCTTCCAGCTGATCGCGCTCGGCCTGCCATTTGGCCGTCATTTCCGACGACTGTTCCAGCAGGTTGGACAATTCCTTTTCCAACCGCTCCAGCCGATCCTTGGATGCGGCGTCGTCCTCTTTCTTCAACGCCTCGGCTTCGATCTGCAATTGCAGGATCTGACGGTCCAGTTGATCCAGCTCTTCGGGCTTGCTGTCCACTTCCATCCGCAAACGGGAGGCCGCCTCATCCACAAGGTCAATCGCCTTGTCGGGCAGGAAACGGTCGGTGATATAGCGGTGCGACAGGGTTGCCGCCGCAACCAGGGCCGCATCGGCAATCCGCACGCCGTGGTGCAGTTCGTACTTTTCCTTGATACCGCGCAGAATGGAAATCGTATCCTCGACCGTCGGTTCCGTCACCATCACAGGCTGAAACCGCCGCGCAAGGGCCGCGTCTTTTTCCACATATTTGCGGTATTCATCCAAGGTGGTCGCGCCCACGCAATGCAACTCGCCCCGCGCCAAGGCAGGCTTGATCAGGTTGGCGGCGTCCATCGCACCATCCGATTTGCCCGCACCCACCAAGGTGTGCATTTCGTCGATGAACAGAATGATGTCGCCCTCGGCGGCCAGCACTTCGTTCAGCACCGCCTTCAGACGTTCCTCAAATTCGCCGCGATACTTGGCACCCGCGATCAAGGCACCCATGTCCAGCGCCATCAGCTTCTTGTTGCGCAAGCTTTCCGGAACGTCGCCGTTGATGATCCGCAGGGCCAACCCCTCGGCAATCGCGGTTTTGCCCACACCGGGCTCACCGATCAGCACCGGGTTATTCTTGGTGCGGCGCGACAGCACCTGCATCGTGCGGCGAATTTCCTCATCCCGGCCGATGATCGGGTCGATCTTGCCCTGCTCGGCAGCCTCGGTCAGGTCGCGCGCGTATTTCTTCAACGCATCATACCCTTCCTCGGCCGATGCCGAATCCGCCGTGCGGCCCTTGCGGATGTCGTTGATTGCGGTGTTCAGCGTTTGCGGCGTCACATTGCCAGCCGCCAGCGCCTGCTTTGACGGGCCTGCCACCATGCACAGCGCCATCAGAATCCGCTCAACCGGAACAAAGGAATCCCCGGCCTTTTTCGCCAGCTTTTCCGCCTCGTCCAGCACCTTGACCATGGCCTGATCCATGTAGGGTGGTGCATCGCCCGTGACCTTGGGCAGCTTGCCCAGCGCCAAAGCCAAAGCCGTGACCACCGCCGCAGGGTCGCCCCCGGCGCGGCGGATCAGGTTGCTGGCCAATCCCTGATCATCATCCATGATGGCTTTAAGCAGATGTTCGGGCACAAGCCGCTGATGGCTTTCCCGCATCGCAATCGTTTGCGCAGCCTGAACAAAGCCGCGCGACCGCTCCGTGAATTTCTCCAAATTCATCGGTCATTCTCCTTTTGCAAAGCGCCCCTGCGATGCCCGAAACTTCAGCACACCGACATTGGCCTTAACGCATATCTGGGGATGTCATTCGCACTTTGCAATGGGTCAAACCACACGGACACACCCCCGAAATCCGCCGATTTGGCACCTTTGCGTCGGCACGATCACGCCCGAACGCCGCAAGGCAGGCATCAGCGCTTGCACATGCGGGCATGATCGGCCCAATCAATCGGAACAAGAAAAAACGGGCGGGCACAATGCAGGACATTCTACAGCCGATCATCCACAAGGCCCCGGTCATGGGGCTGCGCATCAACATCGGCCGCAGTGGGCTGTGCATTGGCGACATGGCGGAACTGCGGCAACTGGACGATGGTCAGATTGGCATTTTTGCCCCGGTTCGCAAGCATTTGCTTGGCTTTATCCCGTGGCGCGCCGAAGCCCATCTGGGTCAGCTTGGCCCCGCCGCAGTTGCGATTATTGGCGAGGCCATCCAGCAAGGTCAGCATCTGCGGGTGCGAATCGTCGGCCTGACGCCCGAGCACCTGTCAGCCAGCACCGGGCCAGAGGTTCACATCTCGATCTGGGGCGATGCGGCGCGGTTGCAGGCACACCGCTTTGCCGCCACCCTATAGCGGGGCGAAGCGCACAAAGGCAAAGGCGCTGCCATCCGGTGCCCAGTTCGGCACGTTGATCGTGCCCTGACCCCCGTTGAACGTCAGCACGCGGCGACGATTGCCCCCGTCAGGATCACACAGCACCAAAGCCACCGGCAGATCCGCAGGATGGCCCGTGGTGCCGGGCGGATAGGCCAGATACAGCAAATGCCGCCCATCCGGCGAAGGATGCGGGAACCAGTTCACATGGTCATCGGCAAACAGCCTGTGCTGGTCCGACCCGTCCGCGTTCATCAGCCATATCTGCGCATGGCCGTCGCGGTCACAGTTATAATAGATCTGGCGGCCATCGGCGGAATAATCCGGCCCGTCGCAATGGCCTTCGCCCATGGTCAGCCGCACTTCATCCTTGCCGCGCTGTTTGGTGTAGACGTCAATCACCCGACGATCCCCCCGCGCCGCAACATAGGCCAAGGTGGTGCCATCCGGGCTCATCCCATGCCACCAACTTGGCGCTTGCGGGGTGATGCGCACCGGCTCGCCTCCCGCCGCCGGTATCCAGTAAATCCGCGACCCCTCGCCCTCGTGATGCGAGGAAATCACGATGGTCGCACCGTCCCGGCTGATGCCATGGTCATTGTTCAGCCGATCCGCCGCGCCGGTGTCCACGGGCATCAGATCCGGCGCATCCAGCGGTACCCGGAACAGACGGCCCTGGCCGTTCACCAACAAGGCGGCACCGTCGGGATACCAGTTCGGTGCCTCGATATGGCGATCGGTCTGCAACACGACACGCGAAGTGCCCAAGGCCAGATCATAGATTTCCAGGCTGCTGCGCATTGTCATAGCTCCCTG
>CAZCFC010000218.1:0-5381 GCA_964497815.1 uncultured Cypionkella sp. | reverse complement strand
CCTTCGGCCACCGCAGCCATCGGAGAGGCAAGGCCCGCCACCAACTCGGGGTTGGCGGTGCAGATCGTCACGGCACCGGGGGCCTTCTGCGCGCCCGTCTTGTGCGGGGTAAAGTCATAGGCCCGCATGGCCAGACCAAACGAGATCTCGGCGGCCTGTGGGTGGGCTTCGGCATACAACGTCACCCCCGTCGGGGTCAGCGCACGGGCGATGCTGGCGCCGGCCTTGCGGGCCTCGGCCACCGAGGCCTTGCGCGGCAGGCGGATCAGTTGCACCGCCTCGGCCTCCAGCCCCGAGGGGAAGGCCATGTCCAGCGCCTCGCCGGGCTTCAGGCGGGCAAAGGCGGGGGAGTCGACCGCCCGCGCCAGCGCGCCACGGGTCAGTTTGTTGATCAGTCGCGCGGCGGCACCATTGGCTTTTTCACCCTCGATCAGCACCGCAATACGCCCCGCCCGCTTTGGCAGCGCCTCAAGATCTGCGGCCTGAAACTGGATGGCAACGGGATGGGACATCATCAACTCCGATATGGGGCAAGGTTTCGCGCAAGGCTATCGAAGGGGTGCGGCAAAGGCCAGATATGAGTTTTCCCCGCCGGTGATTTCCGCTAGCGTCCACCGGAAGGTGATTTGAGGATTTTCTGCCGGTGTCGAGATTCGACCGCTATCTTTTATCGCAACTGCTTGCGCTTTTCGGGTTCTTCTCGCTAGTGCTTGTGGCTGTGTATTGGGTGAACCGGGCGGTGGGTCTGTTTGATCAGCTGATCGGAGACGGCCAGTCGGCGCTGGTGTTTCTGGAATTCTCGATGCTGACGCTGCCCAATGTGATCCGCCTTGTGCTGCCGATTTCCGCCTTTGCGGCTTCGGTCTATGTCGCCAACCGGCTGATGCAGGAAAGTGAGCTGGTGGTGATGCAGGCGACCGGGTTCTCAAGCTTTCGTCTGGCGCGCCCGGTCTTGTATTTCGGGCTGATGGTGGCGGCGATGATGATGTTGCTGATGCATGTGCTGGTGCCTGCCAGCCGCACCGCACTGGCGGACCGCAGCGCCGAGATTTCCCAGAATGTCACCGCCCGGTTCCTGAAGGACGGCCAGTTTCTGCACCCGGGGGACGGCATCACGCTGTATATCCGCGAGGTGGCACCCACGGGCGAATTGCTGGATCTGTTCATGTCGGATGAGCGTGACCCGGCACAACGGGCGACCTACACCGCGCGGAAGGCGCTGTTTGCGCGGGCCGAGGATGGGCCAAAGCTGTTGATGTTCGATGGCATGGTGCAGACCCTGACCACCGAGGGCCAGCGGCTTTCGGTGACACGTTTTGCCGACTTCACCTATGATCTGGCCGGGTTGATTGCGGCGCAGGACCGTGGGCCGCGCACGGTGGATGAGGTATCGACCTTTGAGCTGCTGACGGCCAGCGACGCTTTGGCCGCCGAAACCGGGGAAACCCCGGCCAGCCTGTTGTTTGAGGCGCACAGCCGGTTTGCCCAGCCCATTCTGGCGGCGGCGGCGGCGCTGATCGGGTTTGCCTCGCTGTTGCTGGGGGCGTTCAGCCGGTTCGGGCTGTGGCGGCAGGTGATTGTGGCTGTGGTGCTGCTGTTGGTGGTACAGGCGCTGGCCACAGCCACGACCAGCATGGCCATGCAGAATGCGAATGGCTGGATGCTGACCTATGCCGCGCCGGCCTTGGGCCTTGTGATCGCGGTGTTCGAATTGTGGTGGTCACAACGGCCCAAACGCTTGCGACGGCAGGTGGTGGCATGACGCTGACACTGTATATCGCGCGGCGGTTCATGGGGATGTTCCTGCGCGTGTTCGGGATATTTCTGGGCATCATGATGCTGATCGAAACCATTGATCAGCTGCGGAAATTCCCCAATGCCGCGCTGGGGATCGGGGATGCGGTCTATTTGGCCGCGCTGACAGTGCCCGAAAGCCTGTACCGCATTCTGCCGCTGATCATGATCCTGACGGCGATCGCGCTGTTTCTGGGGCTGGCGCGGTCTTCCGAACTGGTGGTTGTGCGGGCGGCGGGGCGGTCTGGCTTGCGGTTTCTGATGGCTCCGGTGGGGGCGTCCTTGTTGATCGGGATGTTCACAGTGGCGGTGCTGAACCCGTTGGTGGCTGCCACCTCGAAGAAATACGACACGCTGCGGGCGCAATTGGGCGGCGAAGACGGCTCTGTGATGTCGGTGTCCGAAGATGGGCTGTGGATGCGGCAGGGCAATGATGCCGGTCAGTCGGTGATCAAGGCCACGCGGGCCAGCCCGGATGGCAGCACCCTGCATGACGTGACCTTCCTGACCTTCCTGCCAGATGGCACCCCGTCCGAGCGGATCGCGGCCACCCAGGCCCGGCTGATGCCCGGCGCATGGGTGCTGACCGGGGCGAAACGCTGGCCCTTGAACGGCGCCAATCCGGAACGCGACGCCACCGCCCCCCCCGGCGAGGTGCGCATTCCCACCGATCTGACCCAGGATCGCATCCGTGACAGCTTTGGCGCGCCCTCGGCCATCGCCTTTTGGGATCTGCCGCGTTACATCACGGCACTGGAGCGCGCCGGATTCTCGGCCCGCAGTCACCGGGTCTGGATGCAGATGGAACTGGCCTTGCCTTTGCTGATGGCCGCGATGGTGCTGATTGCTGCGGGCTTTACCATGCGACATGCGCGCTTTGGCAAGACCGGCAGCATGGTGCTGCTGGCCTTGATGGGCGGCTTCCTGATCTTCTTTCTGCGCAACTTCGCACAGGTGCTGGGTGAAAACGGCCAGATCCCGGTGCTGATGGCGGCGTGGATCCCGCCTGTGGCTGCGGCCTTGTTTGCCTTGGGCCTTTTGTTGCATCTGGAGGATGGCTGATGCGCCGCCTGACACGCGCCTTTTCTGTGATGCTTGCGCTGCTGGCCGCCCCCGTTCTGGCTCAGGACCGCGCCAGCCTTGTCGCAGACAGTCTGAACATCACCGGCAGCGACACCTTGATTGCGCGCGGCCATGTCGAGATTTTCTTCAAGGGACAACGGCTGTCGGCCACCAGCATCGTTTATGACCGCGCCAATGACCGGCTGATCATCGAAGGGCCGATCGTGCTGAACGACGGTCAGGGCAGCTTTATTCTGGCCTCGCAGGCAGAGCTGAGCGCCGATCTGACCGAGGGCGTGCTGCAATCCGCGCGCATGGTGATGAACCAGCAATTGCAGTTGGCAGCGGCGGAAATCATGCGGGTGGGCGGGCGGTATACCGCGCTGAACCGGGTGGCGGCATCGTCCTGCAAGGTCTGTGCCGGTGATCCGACGCCGCTGTGGGAAATCCGCGCCCGCCGGGTGGTGCATGATCAGCAGGAACGCCAGTTGTACTTTGACGCGGCGCAGTTCCGGCTGGCTGGCGTGCCGGTCATGTATATCCCGCGCCTGCGGATGCCCGACCCGACGCTGAAACGCGCGACCGGCTTCATGATGCCGGTGTTCCGCACCACGTCGAACCTTGGACCGGGGCTGCGCCTGCCCTATTTCATCAAGATCGGGGATCATCGCGATCTGACCATCACGCCTTATTTCACCACTTCGGGCGCGCGCACGGTTGATCTGCGCTATCGGCAGGCCTTTGCCACCGGCGATCTGACCATAACCGGGGCGCTGTCTGGTGATGATCTGCTGCCCGATCAGACCCGGGGATATCTGCTGGCCAAGGGCCGCTTTGCCCTCCCCAAGGGCTTTGCGCTTGACCTGCGCGGAGAGGTGGTCAGCGACAAGGCCTATCTGCTGGACTACGGCTATCCGGCGGCGGACCGGCTGGAGAGCCGCGTCGAAATCAGCCGCACGCGGCGCAACGAATACATCTCGGCCCGCCTGATCGGGTTCCATTCCATCCGCGAAGGCGATGACAACACCACCCTGCCGGCAGTGGTGGCCGATCTGACATGGTATCGCCGCTTTACGCTGGGCAGTCTTGGCGGTGAAGGCGGCCTGCGGTTTCAGACCCATGGCCATTACCGCCCCTCTGCCCTAGCATTGGACAGCAATCTGGATGGCATCAGCGAAGGCCGCGATCTGGGCCGGATCAGCCTGCGCGCCGATTGGCGGCGCGATTGGGTCTTGACCAATGGCATGGTGGCGGCGGTTCTGGGTGAGGCTGTGGCCGATGTCTACAGCATCGGGCAGGACGACATCTATGGCGGGTCAACCGCCCGGCTGCACGGGGCGCTGGCGGCGGAATTGCGCTGGCCTTGGGTCAAGGCCGAAGCCAGAGGCGTGGCGCATGTCATAGAACCGGTGGCGCAACTGGTCTGGGCACCGCGCGGCACCGACAGCCTGCCGAACGAGGATTCGGCGCTGGTCGAATTTGACGAGGGCAACCTGTTCGCGCTGAACCGCTTTCCGGGGTCGGATGCGGTGGAACGGGGGGTGCGGGCCAATCTGGGCGTCAGCTATCTGCGCAGCGATCCCGCGGGCTGGAACCTTGGCCTGACCATGGGCCGGGTGGTGCGCGCCGATGATCTTGCGCAATTCAGCGCCGGGTCCGGTCTGGACGGGCTGCAGTCGGATTGGATGCTGGCAACGCAATTGGACATGGCGGGCGTGCTTGGCGTGACCAACCGGATGGTGTTCGACGACGATCTGACGCTGACCAAAGCCGAATTCCGCGCGGCCCTGACGGCGGATCGCTATAGTCTGGCAGCGGGTTATGTCTTTGCCGTGGCCGACCTGGCCGAAAACCGCCCCGATCCAACGTCAGAGCTGACCCTGTATTCCACGGTCAAGCTGTCGTCGAACTGGACGGCCGAACTGGCCAGCCGCTATGATCTGGAAACCGAACGCGCGGCCAAGGCCGGTTTGGGACTGACCTATCGCAACGAATGCCTGGCGGTCGATCTTTCTCTCTCGCGTCGGTTCACATCCTCGACTACTGTGCAACCGACCACGGATTTCGGCCTGACGGTGGAACTTCTGGGCTTTGGGGGCGGCTCTGCCCCCGGTCCGGCCCGGCAATGTCGGCGCTGATGGTCAGGGCCGCAGACAGATAAACATGTGCGACGGCTGCAAGGCCCGCACCCGAAAACGGACGACGGCAGGCGATGATGACACGGCCCGCGATTTCCCGACTGAAAGCTTTGGCACGCATCGGCGTGCTGGCACTGGTGCTGCCTGCGGGCGTGGCGGTGGCGCAATCGGGTGCCTTTGCGCCCGTCAAGATCGTGAATGAACGGGTGATCACCCAGTACGAATTGCAGCAGCGCATTCTGTTCATGCAGTTGCTGCGGCAACCGGGCGACATCCCAGCCGAGTCGATCAAAGGCCTGATCGACGACCGTCTGCGCACCTATGGGGCCGAGGTGAACGGCGTCACCATCACCGAAGACAACGTCCGCGCCGGCATGGAAGAGTTCG
>CAZCFC010000217.1:4887-5383 GCA_964497815.1 uncultured Cypionkella sp. | reverse complement strand
ACCGGCCCTGCGGGGCGGTTTGACTGGACCGAAAGAAGATAGTCATTAAGACCATCCAGAACTGCGGTTGAGGCAGCATTACCCGAGAATGTCCCGTCACCATCCGCAGGGATGGTAACGCTGCTTTCCATCGACTTCCCGATCAGAAGTAAGCCGATCATGCTGTAGTTGGCTTGATCGTCCGTCGCGCTGATCGCGGCGGGTGTAAACGAAATCCCGCCAACAACTTTGCTTTGAAGGACGCGAAACACATAAATCGGTGGCTCTTTGCCGCTGGTACCACGAAAGTTGAAATAGCCTCCGATCTTGTAAGCATTACCTGCCATGTCCGTCAGCGTCACAAAGCCGGGAACATCGTTGCCTTGGGCCTTTCCACCCGCACAAAGATCAAGAGTACCGCCAACAAGGAAATCAGAACCATTGCAGCTGCTGAAAGTCGTAGTGCCCGAAGATACGTCCTGCGAAAAATATGCAGTCTTGATACCGCCTGCCGGCA
>CAZCFC010000217.1:0-4877 GCA_964497815.1 uncultured Cypionkella sp. | reverse complement strand
AAGGAATAGGTCTGAACCGCCGTATTGGGGCTGCCGTCATCTTTCCCGACGAACCCGTTGGTGAAGGGAACCGAAAGCACTGTCTGGGCCATCACCTGCGACGCTGAAAGCGCCACCAGAAGCATAAAAACCAGCGCCACAGCCGTGGAAATCAACGGATGCAATTGACGCAGCTTTACCCGGTTTCCATGCAAGCGGATTGTCTTCATTGGCGTGGTGTGCATTTGAACAGTTGCTCGATCAGTTAATGTTTTCGTAGTGATGAGTGACCGTCCTATGCAGAAAATAACCTTACCGTTAGTAAGTTTTCTCTAAATATCCCAAAGAGAACCGCGATGCCCCACAGGATACCGAAGCAGTATCGTTCGATAAAATCCGAGAGCGCATATCTTGATGCGTTCGAAAAGCTGATTGCCCAAAGCGGCTATACAAAGACCTCGGTCGATTCAATCGCGCGGGAGGTGGGTTTGACCAAGGCCGCGTTTCTGTCGCGGTTCGGCAGTAAAAAGACGGCGCTTCTGCTTTTGTTCGATCGCTATTGCGCAAAAGCCACCGCCATGATGCAGGGCCTGCGATCCAAGATCCCAGACATGCCATCGGCAGATGAGACGATCTTTGAATTCTCGGTCATTCTTGAACAAATGCAGATGGCGGACTTCGCCCCCAACAGGGCGATGCAAGAGCTGTTTCTGGAAGAGTTGAAGGTCGATGAACGCACCCAGAAGATATTTCTTGAACTCGTCGATCTGATGCGGCTGGTGCAGCACCATCATCTGACTGGGGTTGCCTACACCGACACCGGCGCGTTCTCGGCGGCTCAGGTGGTCGTTTCGGTCAATTTCAACTATATCCTGCGCGCGATGCCAGCCCTTCCCCGCGACCATGAAACCCGTCACCGCATGATCGCGCGGATGGCCGTCGAGGCATTGCGCTTTTAGGTTGGCAACATGGGCCACCAAATCGGGATGGGATCGGTTGTCGGCTTTGGCGACCTGCGGTGGCCTGCTTGCTGAACCGCCGCAAGCCAGCCTGCGGCGGACATTCACCAGACCTTGCGTTCCTGTCTGTCACGCCGACCTATGGCCACCCCGGGGGGGCGCTTCGCCCTTGAAGGTGCCCATCCCGGCCCGGTTGGCGGCATGCCGGCACTGACCCAACCTTGGCCCAACCTTGGCCCAGCCCCTGCCCGAAGCCCTATCGTCAAGGACGCCGAATGCGCAGATATTTGATGGCGCGACGGTGGTACGTGTAGGCGATATGCAGATCGCCCGACGGGTCCTGCAAGATCGACGGATAGGACAGCTCTTTATTCAGCCCATCGACCGAGTTATTCGACAGGCACGCGCCGCTGCCCTGATCCAGAACCGCCACAATGTCAAAGCTTGCCCCATTGTCAGACGACAGCGCCAAAGCCATCGGCGCACGCGGCACGCCCCAGATGGCGCCACCGGTTCCGGCAACGGCGTCTTCTTCGATTTCATCGTACAGCGACGCGCGGCGCTGATCAGACATGCTGGCGTTGATCGGATTCAGCACCATGGCGATCCGCCCGTCCAACAGACGTATCGCCTGAATCGAGGAATTGTTGTTGGGCATGTTGGTCGCGGTGGGTGCGCCCCAGGTTTCGCCACCATCCAGCGACAGACTGCGCCGGACATGCTGGGAAAACCGATCCCGGTAGAAGGCAGGGGTTACGCCCGCCATCGGCGGGACCGGATTCATATGCACAGCCCCAAGACTGTCGGGAACCTGCGCAGACGACCAGGTTATCCCCTGATCATCCGAGAACAGGGCAACCGCAATGTCCTGCCCGCCCGTCCAGCGTCCTTCGGCGGGCGTGATGCAGTGAAATCCGGGCAAAAGCCAGCGCCCCGAGGGCGTGATTTGCACCGGTTGGCGCACGAAAACGCCGGTGAAATCGCCAATCCGCCGAGGCGGCCCAAAACTTGCGCCACCGTCATGCGACTGTCGTGCCATGATTTCGCATTCATCCTGCCGCCCGCCGGGCTGCGAGGTATGAAACAACCAGACAACCCCGTCCGGCGCCGTAAACAGCACCGGGTTTTGCTCGGACCTGTCAGCGGCATCGCTGATCCGGATGGCCGCAGACCAGCGACTGCCCCCGGAAGGCAGACGGGACATCCAGATCGAAATATCGCCGCGCCCTTCCATCGTGCCCCCGAACCAGACACAGGCAAGATCACCATCGGGCAGAAACGCCAGAAAAGCCGCGTGATTCTGCACCACGGGTGACGGCAGAAAGGCCGCAGCCAGCGCACCATCCGCTGTGTGCAAGGCACCATCCATACGCGCCACAATTTCGGCATGCGAAAGTTCACCGGAAAGAGAGTCGTTTGTCATATCGGGCTTCCAAGGGGTTCTGCGAGATGGAAAACGTCTGAAGCGAGGCAGAATAGGCCCACCCACAAAACAACTTGTCAAGTTCATATTTTCCCAGAAACGCCACAGCAATACAGCAAGCATTTGTTTTTATTTATAAAAATAATCAAAATCAGCCAGCGCACAGTCAAAATCCCGAAAACTTGTAATCCATCTATTAACAACTTGACAGATTTGCCCCGAAGCTGTTCGGTAGCCCCATGCGGGACACAGAGAGCAGGACGCAGAGTCGCGCCAATCCCTGCATGTCATGCGTTATGCATTTGGGAGGACGACACATGCAAACTTCGAATACCGGGAACACCACCGCGATCACGCGGCGCAGCGCGCTGAAATTCGGGCTTGGCTCGATTGTGGCGGCGACGGCCTTTGGCGCGGGATCGCGCATCGTCATGGCGCAAGAAGGACAGGTTCTGAAAGTCATCAATCCGGCGTTCTCGCAGGATTGGTCGCCATTGCGTGGCGGTGGCGTGCCCTTCCGCTGGAACTCGATCTGGAACGCCAGCGCGATGTATTTTGACGACAAGGGCGAGATCCAGCCCTATGTGATCACCGAATGGACCCCTTCGGCGGATTTCGCAGTCTGGACCTTCAAGCTGAACCCGGACGCCAAATTCTCGGATGCAAGCGCGATCACGGCAGCCGACATAAAGGCATCGTGGGAACTTTCCGCGATGCCCAGCACCAAGAACCAGCGCATTGATCAGGTTCTTGCGAATGTCGCAGGCTATGCCGCTGTGAAAGACGGTGCAGGCACTGACATTTCGGGCGTTGTGGCCACCGACGATGCGACCCTTACGGTCACGCTGACCGGACCCGACCCGATTTTCTACCAGCGCATCGCCAACCATATTGCGCCCATCGTCAAGGGCGCTCAGGCGCGCGGGGCCGACGGCAACGAAGTTGCCGAATTCTACCGCCCGGAAAATGGCGCGGTCAGTTCCGGCCCCTTCATGCTTGAGGCGCTTGATCTGGATGCAGGCACGTTGGCCTTTGTGCCGAACCCCAATTTCTTTGGCCCCAAGCCGATCCTGGCCCGCATCGAAATCGCCGCAGTGGAAGACAACGTCACTGCAACGCAGATGCTGAAATCGGGTGAATATCAGGCCCACACCGAGCTTGTCACTTCGACGATGGTGCAGGATCTGGGGGCCGAGTTTGCCGCAGGGCCGGTCATTCCGACCAGCCAGCACTTCTGGTTCAACATGTCGCGCGCGCCGATGGATGACCCCAAAGTGCGCGAGGCGCTGATCCTTGCCATCGACCGCGACGGTTTGATCAAGGCAAGCTTCCCCGATGGTCCGCACAGCAAGACCGACACGGTGATGAACTCTGTTCCCGGTGCAGATGACGCCGCGTTCACGCCCTTTGCCTTCGATCCCGAAGCGGCAAAGGCGGCCTTGGCCGCATCAAGCTATGGTGGGCCGGAAAAGCTGCCAAAGCTTTTGTTCGTCGGCATTTCGTCCCCGGCAAACGAGGCTGCGGCACAATACATCGCGGAACAGTGGCGCCAGCATCTTGGCATCACCGCCGTGGATATGAAGCCGCAGCAAGATCAGTATGCCGGCCCCGATCAGAACGCCGTGCAGATCTTCCGGGATGATGTCGGCACCCGCGTGCCTGATGCCGCAAGCTATCTGGCTGGCGCAATCGCCTCGACCTCGGGCAATGCCACGGGCAAGATGAGCTACAAGAACGACAAGGTTGATGCGCTGATCACCGAAGCCTTGTCCAAACCCGTCGATGATCCCGCCCGCATCGCCTTGGCACAAGAGGCCCAGCGGATCTTCCGGGACGATTACATGTTCATCCCGTGGTACAAACAGACCATGTCGCGTTGGGCTCTGGCCAATGTGGCGGGGATGGAAAAGAACCTTGATTGGCAGGTCGTGGCGCCCTGGGCAATTTCCATCGCCTGATCGCGCTGCCGCAAGAAGATGGGCAGAGCCGAATGCTCTGCCCGTTTTCACTCTCTGATTCCGGAAGACGCCGATGATTTCCCACATTCTTCACCGCCTGCTGTTGTGGGTGCCTTCTGTGCTGCTGGTGATGCTGGCGGTCTATGCCCTGGCATTCTATGGCGCGGGCGATCCGATCAAGCTGATCTTTTTGCGCGCGCCCGGCGATGTGGCCTATGACCCGACCAAGATCGAAGCAATCCGCGAACAAGCAGGTTTGAACCGCCCGTTTCTGGTGCAGTTCGGCAGCTATATCTGGAACCTCTTGCACGGCAATTTCGGCAACAGCCTGACTTCGGGACGCTCTGTGCTGGGGATGATTTCGGCGGCGGCTCCGGTGTCGCTGACGTTGGGGCTGTGTTCGATGCTGCTGACCGCCCTTGTCGCGATCCCCTTGGGTATGGTTGCGGGAATGCGGCAGAATTCGCGGCTTGATTACATCATCCTCGGCACGGCTGTGACGCTTTGGGCGATACCCGCCTATGTCGCGGGGCCGCTGCTGATGGTGCTGCTGATCAT
>CAZCFC010000216.1:0-5417 GCA_964497815.1 uncultured Cypionkella sp. | reverse complement strand
CGAAATAGGCTTTCGGCAGGACATAGCCGGTCAGGAAATACATCCATTTGAAGATGGTGGGATCAAAGGATTTCACATCCGCGATGACCTTGTTGCCTTCAACCCGGTGATTTTGCAGCGTGCCCCAGACAAACTGGATCGGGCTGCCTGTGGCTGGATCAGCGACGCGGGCCAGGCTCCAGGCGACATCCTCGGGCGTGAAGGGGCTGCCGTCGTGCCAGGTCACACCTTCGCGCACCGTCATCCAGACCTGCGTGCGGTCGTCGTTCCAGCCCCATTCCGTCAGCAGGCCGGGGGCGGGTTTCAGGTCGGGCTGTTGCAGGATGTATTGATCGAACACCGACTGATACAGGCCCTGAATGGTCGGGTTCACTGCGGAAGGCCCGGTCGTCGGGTCCCAGGCAGGCAGGTTGACGTTGTAGGCGATGACCAGCTCGTCAATCGCCTGCGCCCGCGCGGGCAGGCCAAAGGCGGCAAGCGATACCCCCGCAGCGGAGATTTGCAGTAAAGCGCGTCTGTTCAGTTTCATCATGGTTTCCCTGTTGTTATGGTGGATGCCAGAGTTATTTTCCGGTCAGTTTCTGGGCAAGAAGAAAGCCTGAACCCGCGCCAAGCCCCGCCCCGGGCCAAACAGCGGCGCCGGTCAGATGCAGGTTGCGGGTTGGGGTTGTGCCGTCCGCATGGCCACGCGCCGGGCGGAACAGGAAATTCTGTGACAGATGGTGGCTGCCGCACACCTGATCGCCGCCGACCAGGTTGGGGTTGTCGGCCTCAAGCTCGGTCGGAGGCACGATGCGCTGCGCCAGAATTTTGGCGCCGGTGCCGGGGGCGTAGGACTCCAGAATGTCCAGCGCGCGGTTGGCCAAGGGGTCCGCGGCCTGCGCCCAGTCGGTGGCGGTGATCTCGGCCTTGGCGTCGCCTGCGATGACGGCGGGGGCCATGCGGACCTGCAGCCAGATGGTGTGGTGGCCCTCGGGCGCGCGGGAGGGGTCTACCGTGGTCGGTTGGCCCACCACAAGAATCGGCTGGTCCGGCAAAAGTCCTGCCTGCGCCTGTTGGTACGTGCGCGCCATCTGGTCCATGCTGGGCGCAAGATGCACATAGGCAAAGGATTTCAGATCGTCACCCGCCGCCCAGTCCGGCAGGCCCGACAGCGCCAGATGGATCATCAACGTGCCGGGCGCATGGGTGAAACGGGTCATCTTGGCATCAAACGCCGTTGCGGTGCCGGTCAGTCGCGGCAGCGCGCGCGGCGCCACGCCCGCAATGACGGCACGGCGGGCATGGATCTGGCGGCCGTCGGCCAGTTCGATGCCTGACGCGCGGCCCTGTGCATGCAGAATGCGGGTGACGGACTGACCGCATTCAATCCGGCCGCCCCGCGCCGTGATCGCGGCTGACATGGCCCGCACGATGGTGTCCGCGCCGCCCTTGCCCAGCACCATGCCAAAGGCCTGGCCGGCCATCCCCTCAAGGTACGGAAACAGCGCGCCGCCAGCGACATCGGGGGCGAAATCAAGGTGCATGCCCCAGGCCGCCAGCATCGCCTGCACTTTGGGGCTTTCGAACGTCTGGGTCAGCCACTGCCGTGGCGATTGCAGCAGAAAACGTGTCATATCCAGCGTGCCAGACAGGCCCTTGGCGCGAAGTGTTTTGAACATGAAATATGAAATCGCACGCAATTTCATGGGGCTGCCCAAAAGCCCGAACAGATGCGGTGCCTCGGACCCGAAGGCGGCGGTCAGGTGGGCCCATGTGGCGGCGTCGGTTGCCGAATGTTGGGCAATACGGGCAGTGGTAGCGGCGGCGTCGGTACTGACACCGCACCAGCTGCCATCGGGAAAAACACTGGCAAAGGGATGCGACACTGGGGCAAATTCCAGCCCATGCCCGGCAAGTTCCGGCCCGTGGGTCTTCATGAACGCCGATCCGGCGAACAGGGACAGGTTCATCGCCGCCCAGTCATGGCGATAACCGGGCAGAGTGTACTCACCCGTCTTCACCGCCCCTCCGGCCACGGCGGCCTGTTCGAACAGTGCCACGCTCCACCCTCGCGCGGCAAGATGCAGCGCGCAGGCAAGGGTGTTGTGGCCTGCTCCGATAAAGACGGCGTCGTAGGTTTCAGACATTGTCGTCTCCAACTGACGCAGGGATATTTGCAAATGCATTTAATTCTGTCTAGTCTGATTCCGTAAGGCGGGACAGCCGCCGCAATCAGGGAGATGACGATGGGTTCTGCGGATGTCTTGGCCGGTCTGGCCGGAATGCTTGCCTCGGGTGGGGTTGAAGTGGTCGATTGCACGGGCGTGCTGGGGCCGAACACGCCGCTGTTGAAACTGCCGCCGGATTTCGCCCGCGACACACCGGCGATCGAGATTCACCGCATCAGCGAATATGACGCCGATGGCCCGTTCTGGGCGTGGAACTGGCTGAAGCTGGGCGAGCATTCGGGCACCCATTTTGACGCGCCGCACCACTGGATCACCGGGCGTGATTACGCCGATGGCTACACCGATACCCTGCCGGTGCAGCGCCTTGTCGCGCCCGTGAACGTGCTGGACTTTGCCGCCGAATGTGGCGCGAACCCTGATTTTCTGCTGACCATTGATCACGTCAAGGCATGGGAGGCCAAGCATGGCGCAATCAATGCGGGCGAGTGGGTGGTCTTGCGCAGCGATTGGGACAAGCGCAGCCATGACGCCGATCTGTTCCTGAACGCCAATGAAACCGGCCCGCATACGCCCGGCCCAACCGCCGAGGTGATCGAATATCTGCTGTCCAAAGGCATTGTCGGCTGGGGCAGCCAGTGCATCGGCACCGATGCGGGGCAGGCGGGCGGGATGACGCCGCCGTTCCCGGCACATAACCTGCTGCACAAGAACAACTGTTACGGGCTTGCGTCGCTGGCCAATCTTGACCGTCTGCCCGCCAAGGGGGCCATTCTGATTGCGGCACCTCTGAAGATCGAACATGGCACCGGCTCTCCTATCCGCGCCCTGGCGCTGGTGGCGCGCTAGATCATGGCCGTTGATCACATCATCATCGGGTCGGGGATCAACGGGCTGGTGGCTGCCAGCCTGTTGGCCCTGAAGGGCGACCGGGTTCTGATGCTGGAGCGTGAGGATCGGGTCGGTGGCTGTCTGGTGACCGATGAAATCACCTTGCCCGGCTTTCAACATGATGTGATGGCGGCGACCTTCGTTTTGTTCATGACCTCGCCGGCGGGGGCTGCCCTTGGCCCCCATCTGGCGCGGCATGGGTTTGAATATTGTCATTCCCCGCATCCGACGGCTGTCTTGCGGCCGGACGGATCATCCTTGGTCCTGACGATGGATCATGCAAGAAATGTCAGCGCATTCAATGCCTTGGCCGTGGGTGATGGGGATCGGCACGCGGTGGATGTGGGTGGCATCGGGGCCGATGCGCCGTTTCTCTTTGCGCTTTTGGGGGGCAATCTGTGGTCTTGGGCCACCGCGAAGCTGCTGTTCGGTCAGGTGCGCAAACGCGGTCTGCGCGGGCTTGCGGCGTGGATGGGCAGCGCGCTGGCACCGGCGCGGGGGTGGTTGGAGGCCAGTTATGACAGCCCCTTGGTGCAGGCGCTTTGGGCCCCTTGGGTGCTGCATTGCGGCCTCACACCCGAGTCCACCTATTCCGCGCAGATGGGCAAGGTGATCGCCTTTGCGCTTGAGGTGGCGGGTGCGCCGATTGCCAAGGGCGGCGCGGGGGCTGCGGCACGCGCCTTTCGCGGCCTGATCGAGGAAAAGGGCGGCGTGATCCGGACCGGTGCGGATGTGGCGCAGATCATGGTCAAAGAAGGTCATGTGACAGGCGTGCGGCTGACGGATGGCACGGAAATTGCCAGCCGGTCGGTGCTGGCCTCGGTGGCTCCGGGGCAGTTGTATGGCCGGCTGTTGAATGTGAACCTGCCAGAGGATCGGGCGGGCGTCCGTCAGTTCCGCCATGGGCGCGGCGATTTCCAATTGCACTATGCGCTGGACCGTCACCCCGAATGGCTGACCCCGGGTCTGGATGATGTGGCCCTGATCCATCTGGCCGATGGCATTGATTCCGTGTCGAAATCTGCCAATGAGGCCGAACGTGGCATGCTGCCCGCCACCCCCACAATCTGCGTGGGTCAGCCGCACAGACTGGACCCAGGCCGCGCGCCCGAAGGCAAGGCGATCCTGTGGTTGCAGATCCCCGATGCTCCGCGTGTAATCAAAGGTGACGCTGCGGGCAGCATTGACGCCCGTGACTGGGACAGCGCGCGCGAGGCGTTTGCGGACCGGATCGAGTTGATCCTGTCCCGGCACATCAAGGATTTCGCCGCAATCAAACTGGCCCGCCGCGCCTATTCCCCTGCCGATCTGGAACGGATGAACGTCAATCTGGTGGGCGGTGATCCCTATGGCGGGGCGTGCAGCATTGACCAGTTCTTCATCTGGCGGCCGTTTGCGCATTCGACCAATGGCATCGGGGCGGTGCGGGGGCTGATCCACATCGGCGCCTCGACCCATCCCGGCCCCGGTCTGGGCGGCGGATCGGGCTTTAATGCGGCGAAAAGGTTGGGCGCATGATTGATGATCCCCCCCGGCTTGGCGAGATTGGGCTGACCAATTTCGCGCCTTACCTGATGAACCGCATCATGGGGCGCTACAACGCGTCGTTGCGGGATGAAATAGCGGATCAGGGCCTGTCCACGCCGAAAATGCGCGCATTGGCGGTGTTGTCGGTGGTCGAGGGCCCGCTGATCCGCGAGTTGGCGGTTTATACTGTCGTGGATCCCTCGACGCTGAGCCGGTCTTTGGACCAGTTGCAGGCGGATGGCCTTATCCGGCGCGAGGCCGATGCCGCCGACAGCCGCGCGGTGCGGGTGTTCATCACCGTGGCCGGGCGCAACCTGTTCGAAGCCCTGTGGCCGCACATGGCCGCAGCGCAGGCGCGGATGTTTCGCGGCATCCCCGAAGATGAACGCCGGGCCTTTGTCGCCACCTTGCAGAAAATGCTGACCAACATCAGAAAGCACGAAATCTAATGGCCGTACGTTCCTTCAAAGCCGAAGTCGAAGACCTGCGTCTGGGGGCTGGCGAAACCTTCACCGGCGAGGGGATTCTGGCGATAACCAAGGCGCTGCTGGAAAACGGTGTCGGGTATGTTGGCGGCTATCAGGGCGCGCCGATTTCGCATCTGATGGACGTTTTGGCGGATGCTCAGGAATTGCTGGGTGAACTTGGCGTGCGGTTCGAGGCCAACGCGAACGAGGCGGCGGCGGCGGCGATGCTGGCCGCGTCGGTGCATTACCCCATTCGCGGTGCGGTGACGTTCAAGGGTTCGGTCGGGGTGAACGTCGCCTCAGACGCATTGGCGAACCTGTCGTCGTCGGGGGTGACGGGCGGTGCGCTGATTATTGTTGGCGA
>CAZCFC010000215.1:0-5475 GCA_964497815.1 uncultured Cypionkella sp. | reverse complement strand
CATGCCGGTTCCCATCTCGATCATGCGGCGGGCTTCTTCGTTATAGTGTTCAAAGGCTTGCATAAAGAACTCGGTTTGCAGCGCGCCCATCTGTTTCCAATCGCGGCAAGACAGGATTTCTTTTTGGAACTTCATGTCTTCTGCCAAGCGATTGGACAGGAACGTCCGAAATTCGGTGCCCAGATCAGAAAAGGCTCCGGACAAGACCTTGTTGGCTGAAAGTATTGCGTCCAATCCTGAGGTATCCAGGGTTTCGTTCAAGGGACCATCACTGCCACCGTCGGCCTTCGTGCGGGGGGGATGCGCCATGGTATGTCTCCAGCCTTGAAATAAAGTTGCCGTATTTTCCCGCACCAATAGCCGGACACGCGCCTTCATCAATTCGGTGATCGGGCCGTTTGCGTTGGTGAAGGCCAATCTAGGGACAGGGACAGCACCTTCACCAACGCAGCCAATCGGCCAAATGACCAAGCCCCTTGCATCGGATGCTGGCCTTCACCAGCACACGCCAAAACGGCAAAGCATAAACACCAATCGACACGACCACCTTGGCCGTTGCCGAATTCACGCGCATTGACCAAGCGCAACGTCAGGGCTTCTGTCGGGCCGATGCCATTGCATCGGGTTTTTATACCGAATTTGCCAACGAATGCGACCTGTCAATGAGTCGGCAGGCGGCAGGTTACACGATCAGTCCGGATTCACTGCAATCATCAGGGAACAAATTATGGGCGATGGTATGCTTTGCGACATGAGGGACATAGATTCCCTTTACAACGCCGCTTTTGAGGGAAATTTCCCGAAGTCACTCGTGACAGTCATTGGGTCGAAGGTGCCCAAGGATGTCTCCATCGCCTTGTTCACAAACGAAGCCGGAAAACCGGGTTGCAGCATTCTTTTGCAAAGCGGCCCATTGCCGCCGACGGTGATGCCGGGGTGGAACTGGGGAAGCAAGTTCTGGTCCACTCCTTTGGGCAGCGTCTACCATGACCGCGACTCTGCCGATACTTCCCCCGATGCAAAGACCTTCGATTGTGCGGTGGGTGTCGTCATCGGACGATCGCAACAGCGGCAGACCGTTCTGGAGCTTCGCTTTACGCTGCGGCGTAATGAGCAGTTGCGTGGACGTCTGGTCGCCTTGCTTGAAGATGTGGCACCGCATCTGCAACATGCCCTTCGGATACTGACATTGCGCTGCCATGATTCACAGGCGGTCAGAATGGCCTCTGGCATGCTGGAGCTGTTGCCGTTTCCAACCTTCCTGCTTGATTCTGATGGCGTTGTGCAAAGATTGAACAGCCGCGCGACTGCGCTTGTCGGGCGCATGGATACACTGTCAATGGGCGCCGACGAAAGCCTGCACGCCGCTGACCCTGCGTCGGATGCGGCATTGTACGAAGCCATATCGAAGATATCGGCAAGCCACCACAAGCGGGCCGATATCATCGCCATCAAGAAATCCGGCATCAAGAGCCGGCAGTTCATCACGATTGCCAGGCTTCCCACGACCGAGCTTTTGGCAAATGGCAGTTGTGCCCCCGGATTTGACAGCCGGGCCATGCTTGTCCTGATCGCGCAGCAATGCGCCGAGCCTCTCAGCATCAGCCATGACATGCTTTGGCACACCTTTGAAATGAATAGCAAAGAGGTCGACCTGGCGCTGTCTTTGCTGAACGGGGAAAGCATCGGTGACTATGCGTCGCGGCGGCACATACCCAAGCAGACCCTGCGCAATCAATTGAGTGGCATTATGCGCAAGACTGACACGTCCCGACAATCCGAGCTGGTGGGATTGCTGACAAGGCTTGCCTTGGCGTCAACGCATTAAGGAGTCGGTTGGCAATTCAGGGGGGCGCGGGTCAATGTCGAACCGTCGGTCAAACATGTTGAAGTGCTTCAAGATCGTGCCTTTGATCTGCGTTCTTGCGGCCAGCGGTGCTGTGGCCCAGAACCCTTCTGGCCCTGATCTTGCCCGCAGCGGCCCGGCCATTCATCTGGATATGGGCCTGAACACCGCATTCAGGCCGTGGATCGGTGCGGTGGCTGGACTGCCACCGCATGTTGCCGCATTTCTGTCGCAGCCCAACGATGGCCAATGGTTAGAGCTGTCCGGCAGCTACAGCCATGGACTGTCCGGGTGGCAGGACCTTGTGTCAACCCGTGGGTTGACACAGTTCACCATCGCGTCCGGGCAGACAAATCCCGCGCAGATTGCGCTCTCTGCTGATGTTGATGGCATGGGCGCGCGGGCAGGCGGCACCATCCTTCTTGGCCTGCCGGGTCAGGGTGGATTGCTGATCGACAGCACGGCGTTCACTCCGGCGGGGCTTGCGTCGTCGATTTCACAATTTGCGCAAAGCGAAGCTGCCCTTGGTGGCGCTCTGCTTGTTCTGTCCACGGTGTGGACCGGGACGGCCGAGGGCAGCACTGCGGCGGCCTATGGCGTGGTGATCGACGGGTCTGGCACCCGGATCGAGGGCAGTGGCGATCTGAATGCCGACCTGCTGCATTCCGCCACCGAAACCCACAGCCAGCAAAGCCAGTCTGCAAATCTGGCCTGGCCGATCAGCCAGGGCGACGGGTGGATATTGGCAGGCCGTGTTGGCCCTGTCTTTCAGACACGCCAGCAGACCGGTTATCGTGGCACCAGTGTCAGTGTTGGGACGGCTCCGGATCTGCCGCTGGTTCTTGTGGCGCATCAGGATCAGGTTCAGACCCGCTATTCGGGGGCCATGATCGGACTCGGACTGGAACGCAACTTGTCAGACCGCTGGAGCCTTGCCGCCGATGTCGGTCTTGGCCTGGCCACTTATCGCAGTCGCCATGGGCAATATGACCTGAGCAGGCTTGGCGGGCGGACGATGTACCGGCCAGCTGAGATGGCGTCCCATCAGGGTTTGGCGCATCCGGCAAGGCTGTCGATCAACCTGATCCATCGACCCAGCCCGAAAACCAGCCTGCAGCTTGGTGTTACGGCTGATTACAATTCGGCGGTTCCCGTGCTGCGCGCGCTGCCCGATGGAAGCAGCCGTTTCGGCACGCAAGGCAAGGCGGAGTGGAGTTTCAATCTGCAATATGTCTATAGATTTTAACCATCGCGGCCCCCCGCAGCCAGCATCACGCCGCGGCCGATCCTTCTGCGTTGAGTGTGATCAAAGACAGGCAGGCCCGGCGGGATCAATCTGAAAACCGCACTGCAAAAATCCGCGCCTGATCCGCAGGGGCGGGCCAATCACAGGATTCATCATACCATGACCGGAATTCCGAAACTTGACACCGCACCGCAGGTCTTGACCCAATGGCTGAAGGAATTGGAAAGCACGCTGGAATGGACAGACCGGCACAGAACCTATGTTCTGCTGCGCGCAACACTTCAGACGTTGCGGGATTTTCTGCGTGTGGACGACGCCGCTGACCTTGCGGCCCAGCTTCCGGTCTTGCTGCGGGGGATCTATTACGAAGGCTGGGACCCATCCCGAACCCCGGTCTACCCGCGCGACAAGACCGCATTTATGGCCCGGATCGAAGCGCATTTCCGCGATATGCCGCCCGATGAGATCGAATTGGCCGTCGAAGCTGTGTTTGATCTGATCAGCCTCAAGATTTCGACAGGAGAGGCAGAACAGGTCGCACATGCGTTGCGCAAACCGCTTCAGGCTTTGTGGCACTAGGCGCCACGTGCCGACGCCAACAGGGTCACCACTTCGTCATCACTGACCTGCGGGAAATCGCGATACGACATCCCGACGGCACCAAAGGGCGACAGGGGTTGCAGCGAGACAAGGTCATCGACCAGCGGTCCTATCCGCCCGATGGTCTCGGTGCTTGCCACGGGTACCGCCACCACCACCCTTGCGGGCGCAGCCTTGCGGACGGCTTGAATGGCCGCGACCATCGTTGCCCCGGTGGCCAGACCATCATCCACCAGCACCACGACCCGCCCGCCAAGCGGAACATGGGGGTAATGGGCCAGATACAAGGCCTTGCGCCGCCGCAGTTCGGCGCGTTCGGCCTCGGCCAGATTGGAAATGGCCCCGGCGTCCAGACCTGACACCGCTGCCACCTCGGGATTCATCACGAAACTGCCACCGTCGTCTCCGGCAATTGCGCCCAAGGCCAATTCCGGTTGTGACGGCAGACCGACTTTGCGCACCAGCATCAGATCAAGGGGGGCATCCAGGCTGCGCGCCACCTCTGCCGCCACAGGAACGCCGCCGCGCGGCAAGGCAAGCACGACGACATTCTGATCGCGAAGATGGCCAAGACGCCCCGCAAGTTTCAGGCCGGCCTCTTTGCGGTTGTCGAAACGACCGGTGTCAAGCGGTTCAGCCATTGGGTGCAAACACGGTTCTGGCCACGATCTGCCCCAAGGCGGCTTCGGTTTCATGCACCAGATTCTTGTCCGTCTCGGATACCACCGATTTTGACAGCGCCGGGGTCATTTCCTGCCGCAGCATCCCCAACATGGGCCGTGACGCAAAGACCGCCAACTTTGAAAACTCTCCTTTTTGCAGATGTTGATCCAGTTCCTGCACGACAGAGCCAACAAAGCGCTTTTGCGCGTCGCGGACCGGATCAGAGGCATAATCCATTGCCGATCGACGGCTGCCGACCGACTCATACGTGCGACCGGGGCGATCGGACATGATCTCTTTCAGGTCCTTGTGCTTGGTCTGCATGGTCCGTTCCGGCGCATCGAATGTGCCGTCAGAACGGACCCCCCGCAGGATGCGCGCCGTTTCGGAATTCAGGACAAGCGCCCAGACGATAGGATCGGACATGATGGGTTCCCTGTGTTGTTTGAAACCCCAGCCTGCCAAAGGCCAGGAATCTGGCAATGATGTCCGTCAACGATCCACCCCGCGACAGCAATCAAATCCACAGAACCAGTGCCGTGGCCGCAGTCTGGGGGGCGCGCCGTTGACCCCACCTTGCTGTTCCGGGCGAATTCACACGCAGCCCACAACGGCCATGTCAGGGTACTTTCGCGCCCCGATCTGGTATCGCAACAGCGAAAACACGGCCATTACGGCGACGTCAGGTGCGGCCAGCGGTTCGGTGGAAAACCGGCTTGTGACCCTGTTCAGAAACGCGTCACCCGATCGCTGCCGGGCCGGCGTTCGTGCCGGTACCCAGCCTTCGAAATAAAGGCCCCGGATCAGAACCGGCAGTTCATCCGCAAGACCGACCGCTTCGTCGACAGTCATGAAATCGCGCAGGGCCTGCAGCGTTTCACACAACAGCAGATAGGCTTTGCCACGATCAGTCCAGGAAAGATCATCCTGCAACAGGTCCAGCCATTCCGCCACAACCTGCGGCGCGTGATCAGCGGTGGTGATGCTGGTTTTCATCATTGCCATCCGTTTTTTCCAACCTGTGGAAAGACCAAAGAAAAACGCCGCCAAGCCGCCTTTCGTCTAATGGCCCGGCAGTGGTTGCGACCAGTATTCCCAAGGGTATCTGCCCTCTCATTGA
>CAZCFC010000214.1:0-5480 GCA_964497815.1 uncultured Cypionkella sp. | reverse complement strand
CTTGTCGCCGCTGCGGATGAAACTTGTCCGCGACCTGTTGCGGCTGTGGCCGCAGGTGATGGCGATGGCACTGGTGATGGCGGCCGGTGTGGCGACACTGATCCTTGGCATGGGGGCTTACACCTCGCTGGATCGCACCCGAACCGCCTACTACGACTCCAACCGGTTTGCGGATGTCTTTGCAACCGTAACCCGGGCCCCTCGCAGTCTGGGCGCAGACATCGCGCGCATTGACGGCGTGCTTGACGTTGACTTGCGCATCGCGCGCATGGCCATTCTTGATTTGCCGGATATGGATGAACCGGGCACCGCGATGGCGATTTCGCTGCCATCCTTTGGGGGGCTTAATCAGCTGTATCTGCGCTATGGACGGTTTCCCGAACCGTCTGCCAAGTCAGAGGCTGTTGTTTCAGAAGGGTTTGCCAAGGCGCACGGTTTTCAACCCGGTTCGCGCTTTGCGGTGCTGATGAACGGTCAGCGGCGGGTTCTGACGATCACCGGAACCGTTCTGTCGCCAGAATACATCTATGCCCTTGGCCCCGGTGACATGATGCCGGATGATCGGCGCTTTGGCATCGTCTGGATGGCGGAAGAGTCATTGGCGGCGGCCTATGATCAGCAAGGCGCGTTTTCCAGCGTCTTGGTCAAACTGGCACCCGGCGCATCCGAGGCCGCCGTCATCAAGCAACTGGATACCCTGTTGGCGCGCTATGGCGGGGTGGGGGCCGTGCTGCGCAAGGATCAGATTTCGCACGCCTTTCTGGATGCCGAACTGAACCAGCTGCGCGCCATGAGCCGCGTGCTGCCGCCGATCTTTCTGATCGTTGCGGCGTTTCTGGTCAACATGACCTTGAATCGGCTGGTCACACTGGAGCGTGAGCAGATCGGCCTTCTGAAGGCGATCGGTTATGGGCGACTGGCGATTGCGCTGCACTACATCGAATTCGTCATCGTCATCGCGCTTGTGGGAACGCTGATCGGGGCCATCGCCGGGACATGGCTTGGGGCAGGGCTGGCGCAGATGTATGCGCGCTTTTTCAGCTTTCCCTTCCTTGTGTTCAGCCGCAGCTTCGACATTTACATCATTGCCGCGCTGGTCACTGTTCTGGCGGCGGTGCTTGGGGCGGTCCATGCGGTCAACACGGCCGTTCGTCTGCCACCGGCGGTTGCCATGTCGCCGCCAGCGCCCCCCCACTATCGCCGGGTGTTCGGCCTTGGGGTCGACCTTGGTCGTGTCGCCAGCCAGTCGATGGTGATGGTGTCCCGGCATTTTCTGCGCTGGCCGGTGCGATCGGCCTCCAGCGTGTTGGGGGTGGCCTTTGCCGTTGCCATCCTTGTTGGGTCATTGTGGAGCTTTGAGTCCGTGGACAGGATGATCGACATTTCGTTTGCGCGCGCCGAACGGCAGGATGCGACGCTGGGCTTTGTCGGCGCGCGCCCCCTCTCTGCGCTGTATGCGGTGCGGCATCTGACGGGGGTTGTCGCGGCAGAGCCCTTCCGCGCGGTCCTTGTCAGGATCGGTCATGCCCAGATCAGCAGGCAGGTCGTGCTGTCCGGCAGACCCGCAGAGGCGGATCTGTCTCGCGTTCTGGGCATTGACGAAAAGATGATGACCCTGCCCCCGACAGGGGTCGTGCTGTCCGAGGCATTGGCCGCCATATTGAAGGTGGGCATCGGAGACACGGTCGAAATCGCAGAGCTTGAAGGCCAGCGCGAACGCAGGTTCGTGACGGTCAGCGGCATCAGTCTGGGTTACCTTGGGCTGAATGCCTTCATGCGGCTGGATCAGGTCAATCGCTTGCTGAAAGAAGGCGCGATGATCACAGGCGCCCAGGTCAATCTGGACCCGACGTTGAAGGCCGACTTCTACCGGCAGGTCAAGTCGACACCACAGATCGGGTCGGTGGCACTTTTGACGGTCTCGGTGCAGCGGTTTCGCGAAACCCTGGCACAGAACCTTTGGATCATGGTCACGGTCTATACCAGCCTTGCCAGCATCATTGCCGCCGGTGTCGTCTACAATTCCGTCCGCATCTCCCTGTCCGAGCAAGGCCGCGAACTTGCCAGTCTTCGGGTTCTTGGCTTTACGCGGGCCGAAGTTGCCGGTTTGCTGTTTGGCGAACTGGCCGTGGTCGTCCTGTTGGCCCAGCCGCTGGGCTGGATCATCGGTTATGGCTTTGCCGTTGCAATGGCCAAGGACTTTTCGTCCGAACTGTACCGCGTCCCGTTGGTTGTCGGGCCGTCGGTGTTTGCAACAGCAAGCCTTGTGGTGATCGGGGCTGCGGTGGCGTCATCCTTGCTGGTGCGAAGGCGGATCAACCGGCTTGATCTTGTTGAAGTTCTGAAAACGAGGGAATGATGATGGCGCGTCGCATGGTGGGAATTGCGGTGGCACTGATTGTGGTCGGTGGCCTTGCATGGGCGCTTTGGCCGCGTCCTTTGCTGGTTGAGACGGCAAGCATTGATCTGCAAACGATAGAGGTTTTTGTTGAAGAAGAAGGTGAAAGCCGGATCAAAGAGGTTTTCACCGTTTCAATGCCCACGTCTGGCAGGGTGCGGCGGCTGACTTTGCATGCCGGCGATCAAGTCCTGGCTGGCAAGACCGTGATCGCTGTCATTCAGCCCTCTCCCCCCTCGTTGCTGGATGCCCGCGCGCGCCAGATTGCACAGGCCGCCGTCAAATCGGCCGATGCCGCCGTGGCCTTTGCCACCGCGCAGCTTGCCCAGTCAAAGGCGCAGTTGGAATTCCAGAAGGCCGAAGCCGCGCGAACGGCAGCCCTGTTCGTCCGTGGGGCGGTGTCGGCGCGCACCAATGACAAAAGTCAGCTTGACCGTGTCGCGGCAGAGGCTGCGGTGGAAAGTGCCATGGCCGCGCTTGATCTGCGACGGCGTGAGTTGGAAAGCGCGCGTGCGGCGTTGATCGAGGGCACCGAGGCCGATGGGTCTGGCACCTGCTGTCTGGACCTGCTTGCGCCAACAACGGGTCAGGTTCTGCGGGTGCTCAGCGAAAGCGAGCAGGTCCTTGCGGCGGGCACCGCGCTTGTGGAACTGGGGGACCCCGCCAACCTTGAAATTCTGGTTGACCTGCTGTCAACAGACGCGGTGCGCGTGACGCCCGGTGCCGATGCGACGATTGATGGATGGGGTGGCGCGCCGCTGACGGCGCGTGTCAGACGGATAGATCCGTCCGCCTTCACCCGCGTGTCCGCTTTGGGGATCGAAGAGCAGCGGGTTACGGTTCTTCTTGATCTTCTGGGGGATCCGACAACATGGCGCGGTCTGGGTGACGGGTACCGTGTGACGGCGCGCATATCGCTTTGGCGCGGGCAGGGGCTGATTGGCGTTCCCATGGGGGCCATCTTTCGGTCGGGTCCGGACTGGGCCGTCTATCTTGCCATGGAAGGGCGGGCGGTGTTGCGCAAGATTGTTCTGGGGGAATGGAACCAGACCTATGCCGAGGTGCGCAGCGGGCTGAATGTCGCAGACCGCGTCATCCTTCATCCGGGCGACACCATAGCCGATGGGGTGGCGATTGCCGAAGAGCCGGCCCCCCGATGAAGCGCCTCCAATGAACCGCCTGCAATGAATCCCCCCAAGGCCCCCCCGCATCGGCCCCGCGTCTGATGCCGCCATGAACCCAGCCGGTCACACCGGCCGCAAGGGGCGAGGCGTCAGTTTTCACCGCTCCGGCCCGGCCAAAGGCACGTTGTCCGGCATCAATGAGCCACAGGCGCAAGTCAGGCAGCCTGCGTGGGTACGATGGCAGCCGATGTTGTCATGCGCAACAGGGCGGATTGCGGCCCCACCCCGGTTTGGGTGAGGGCGCTGCGTTGGTGCCAATGGCAAGTCCCTTTGGCCCGTGATGGGCATGGCGTGCCTTTGTTCGGCGCCTTTCTGGATGGAACAGTGATAATCAAGGAGAAACAGCCATGGCTGAAGATGCTGCAAGAAAACCCGAGACTGGCGCCGATGAAAATGCAAATTCCGAATTGGCAGAACTGCGTGCCGCAACGCAACGTTTTGCGCGCAGGCTCAAGGCCTACGGCCTTTTGCGCACAAACGAAGACGGCGCGGATGCAGAAGAGGATTCCGATGCACTGATCCGCGAGGGCCGTCGTTTGACCCATGAATTGCGGGTCCGGCTGGGAGAGCTTGAAGCCAAGGTCGAAAACAGCGTGCGTCAGCATCCTGTTGGTTGGATGGGTGGGATCCTTGGGGCAATCGGGCTGGGAGTGCTGGTGGGAATGCTTTTGCGGCACCGGGACTGACGCCGATGTGGGCACCCCGGGCGGCCGGCCGCGTCTTGGTCTTCGTGCTTTGTGGTCTGGTTTTGCTGATGACGGCTTGGGTCTGCGCACTGGGCGCCATTGTGATCTTGCTGTCGCATCACCTTGGGCCTGCGGGGGCACTTTTGACGGTGGCCGGGGGCGCGGTGTTGCTGGCACTGATCGCGATACTGGCGGTCGGTGCCCTGCGCAGCCAAAGCCGCCGTCCGGGCCTTGTCGAACGGGCAGTGCCCGTCGCCTTGGTCCGCATTGTGATGGCGGCGATGTCGCGCCCCGCAGCGCTGCGCCTTGGCCTTGCAACCGCCGCGCTTGCTTTGGGTCTGGCAGCAGCGCTTTTGCCGCTGGGGCGCAATAATATCAACAAGGACGGATCATGATTTGCCAGATCCGACGGCCCTTGGGGTTTCCAATGCCGTTCCGGTTCTGCGCAAGATCGGGGGAAAAGAGGCCGGAGTGATCGTCTCGGACTGAAGCAACAGCTTTGCGCCCGCCTCCAGATTGGGTCGTTCATCCGTCAGAAGGGCGAAAGCGCGGTCATAGGCCGCCGAAATCCGCGCCCGGATGTCCAGATCAAGCTCTCGGCTGGTGGCCTCCGAGAAATCACGGGTTGTTCCGTCGCGCATGGTGTCGCCAAGCCACCGCAGGCGCTGTTCTTCAAGTGTCACCGGCCCGATCGTGGCCCCCATGCCAAAGCGCGCCGTCATCGACCGCGCAATATCGGTCGCCTTGGCCAGATCATCCTCGGCCCCCGTCGAACTTGTCCCGAACATCAGATTTTCGGCGGCACGACCGGCAAGCAGCACCGCCATCCGGTCGGCAAGCTCGGCTTCCGTGATCAGAAACCGATCTTCCGTCGGGCGTTGCATGGTGTATCCCAAGGCCCCCACACTGCGCGGGATGATCGAAACCTTGTGAACTGGATCGGCGCCGGGCAGGATGGCCGCGGCAAGGGCATGGCCCATTTCGTGAATGGCAACGCGGTGCCGTTCTGCGGGATTAAGCAACCGCGAGTGCCGCTCGGCCCCAGCCATCACGCGCTCGACCGCCTCGGTCATGTCGGAAAGCGCGACAAACGATGCCCCACGCCGGGTGGCAAGGATGGTGGCTTCGTTCACAAGCGTTGCAAGATCGGCCCCGGTAAAGCCCGGGGTCAAGGCGGCCACGGCATCCAGATCCAGCGCCGGGTCCATCTTT
>CAZCFC010000213.1:0-5535 GCA_964497815.1 uncultured Cypionkella sp. | reverse complement strand
AGTCGGGGTGAATTCCGTCTTTCATCGCCCTGTTCCTTATTCCGCTTTGGGTTGGTAATTGGTATCTTCGACGATCCGGGCCGACTTGCCGCGACGATCGCGCAGGTAGTACAGCTTGGCACGACGCACACGGCCACGACGCACGACTTCGATGCTGTCGATGTTGGTCGAGTACAGCGGGAACACGCGCTCTACGCCTTCGCCAAACGAGATCTTGCGCACGGTGAACGAGGCAGAGATGGTCGCGCCCCCCTTGCGGCCGATGCAGACGCCTTCGTAGGCCTGCACGCGCGAACGGGTGCCTTCGGTCACTTTGTAACCGACGCGGACGGTATCCCCGGCTTTGAAATCCGGAATTTTCTTGCCAAGCGCAGCGATCTGCTCGGCTTCGAGTATGGCGATAAGGTTCATCGCTTGTCCTTTAATGCTCGGGGTATTCCCCGAAGTGATGCCGCGCCAGAGCTTTGGTCTTCGGTCGGGTCCCTACAAACTGTAAGCCCGCCAAAGGTGGCGACTGCGTTTTGACGTACCGGCTGTTGCACCACGTCTGCTGAAGTCGGCAGACGCGCAGGCGCAAAAGGAATCGGGCCAGATGGGCATTTCGCCCCTGACAAAGGGCGTATAGGGGCCACGGGCCGGTGGGTCAAGAGCGGGCGCGGGCACGCCCCCCCCTGCCTTGATGAAAGCTTGTGCGATTGGTGATTCTGAAATACCGTTTTGCACGGCAGCCATGATATTCGATTGGCTTTTTTGCCGGCTTATTTCCGACCGGCCCAAGGCACTGCGCGGTGCCTGCGGTGCTGATTTCATATGTTTGCAAACCAAGCCCTGTCACTTTCATTTCAAGGAGCGGATTGTGGGAACCTATCGACATGACTGGGATATTGGCCCGGTATCATCAACAGTCACAGCCCTGCGGGCGATGAGCATCTTGCAGGCCCGTCCGAACGACATCTTTCCTTTCACGGTATCGGGGCGTGGTGGCGTTACCTCGATCCGGCTGGGCACGATTTATGATCTGATCGACACGGTGGGACCGTTCAACAACATGGGCACGGGATCGGACCCGGTGACAGTGACCGCGGTGTCGTCATTGGCCTTCACCTTTACCACCCATGCCGAACACCACCGGGGCGCGGGGCAGACGATTTCCTTTGAGTGTTATGAAAGCGGCGGCACCGTCAAGCTGGCGCAATATGGCACCTATGTCAGCACATGGGACCACCCCTTGACCTCGGCGTTCAATCTGGGGGCGAATCTGGGGGCATCGGGGGCCTGGGCCTTGCAGGCGCACAACCTGCGGCTGGCCTTGGGCATCGCGACGCTGCCGATCCGCTTTACGGTCTGGTAACGTCAGCTTTTCTTGCGCAGCCAGGCCTGCCACAGATCGGGGCGGCGGGTTTTGGTGATCTCTTCGGCCTGTGTCTGCCGCCATTTGGCGATTTCGGCGTGATGGCCCGATTGCAGCACTTCGGGAATGGGGCGATCATTCCAGACGGCGGGTTTGGTGTATTGCGGAAATTCCAGCAGCCCGTGCGAAAAGGATTCCTCTTCGGTGCTGGCCTGATTGCCCAAAACGCCGGGCAACAGGCGGACGGTGGCGTCGATCAGCGCCTGCGCCGCGATTTCGCCGCCCGTCAGGACGAAATCACCCAACGAGATTTCCTCAATCGCGTGGTGGTCCAGCAAGCGTTGATCGACGCCCTCAAAGCGGCCACAGAGCAAGGTCAAGCCATCGGCTGCGGCAAAGCGGCGGGCCATGGCCTGATCAAAGGGTTTGCCCCGCGGCGACAGGTACAGAATGGGCCAACGCCGGCGGTCCGCAGGCGTGTTTTCGGCGGCATGGGTCAGGGCGGCATCCAGCACATCGGCGCGCAGCACCATCCCCGCCCCGCCTCCGGCCGGGGTGTCATCGACATTGAGATGCTTGCCAAGACCAAAGGGGCGCAGGTCAATCGTCTCAAGCATCCAACGGCCCATATCGAGGGCTTTGCCCGTCAACGACAGACCCAGAATGCCGGGGAAGGCATCGGGGAAAAGCGTGATGATCTTGACGGTCCAGGCGCCTTTGACCGGGCGCGGCTCTTCCATCAGGTCACGCGGTTTCAGCGTGGCACGCATGGAAATGCGGCCATGGGATTTGGTGGGGGTGTCGTCGGATGCGTTGGTCATGCGAACTTTTAGCGCGGGAGCCGCGCCGAGGCTAGGGCTTGTGGTGCAGCAAGGCGGGGGTTTCACACCCCCGCGCCCCATTGCGAAGGGCAATGGGACTGCCCCCGTGGGATATTTGCGCACAGAGGATGCAAATTTTAGACAAACCTTAGAGGGTCATGCCAGACCGTCTGCGGGCTGCGCGCGGTTGGTGGCGTCGATCAGATAACGCAGCGGCGCTTCGGCTTCGGTGTTGTCAAACTGGGTGACCAGATCGGCCAGCATGTCGACGCTGGGACATTTGCCCCAGATCTCGGCGTCGTGGTCCAGTGCGACCGTCAGGCGGCGGGCAAAAAGGGCCAGCAGACCGGGGTCTTTTGGCACCAGAGCCAGTGTCATCGTGGGTCCGTCGCCCGGCACGTCGGCCACCAGAGCGGCATCGGTGTTGTGCAGGATCAGGGCGATGATCTGAGAGCGGCTGGCCACCTCGTCGCGGACGCCCTCGAACAGGGCCTTGCGGATGTCGGCGGCATGGGCCTGGGTGGACAGGGCGATCAGGTGGCGGGCCACGTCGGTTTCAGGGGTGTCATCGGGCAGATCGGCCAGCGGCGCAACCAGCCGACGGGCCAGATCAAGGCCGGGATTGGCATCGGTATCGGCAGCGGTCGCCTGGACCCGCGCGATGGCATCATCCAGAAACCGATCGACTTGATTGGCCTGCCACGGGTCCCAGACCATGCGCGCAAGGGGGATCGACAGAAACGAGATCGACAGCGGAAGCACGACCGAAAACACGGGAACTGTGCCCATAACCCCACCAATGCCACGCCCGACCCCGAACAACACCGCCACCAGCAGCAATTGCACCAGTGCCTGGGTCAGCAGCGCCACAAGCGGTTGCGGCTGGGCCCATTCGGACAGGGTTTGCGGCCACTGATGCGGGCGCAGGATGAACAGCCACAGCAGGAAGATCGCGGCAAAGAGTGGCACCACCGCCCAGCCAAATCCGCCCAAGCCCGCCACAAGCGGCCCGATGTACAACAGGGCGGTGACAGCCATCAGCATCCGCAAGCGATTTTGCATGGTGGAACTGCGTCCTGCTATTGTTCTTTGTGCAACGTTTGCCGATTTGACAGGGGTTAGTCCAGCCCTTCGGGCAAATCGACCACGATGCGCCCCGCGCCCAGATCAACCGTTGGCACCGAAGCCAGAGTGAAGGGCAGCAAAAGCGAGGTTTTCAACCCCGGCCCTGCAATTTCAAGCAAATCCCCCGCCCCGTGATTGTGGACAGCCAGCACACGGCCCAAAAGCGCGCCACCGGTATCGCGGGCCTCAAGCCCGATCAGGTCGGCGTGGTAGAATTCGTCATCGGGCAGGGAGGGCAGTTTGGAACGATCGACATACAGGGAGACGCCCTTCAGCGCGTCTGCCTGTTCCTTGGTGGTGACCCCCGAGATGCGGGCGCCAAGGCCATTCGCGACCGCATGGGTCAGCGTGATCGTATAGCTGGTCTTGCCATCCTCGGTGAACAGCGGGCCATAATCGGCAATCGCCTCGGGGTCGGCACAAAAGCTTTTCAGCCGTGCCTCACCCTGCACGCCGTATGATCCGGCAATGGCGCCAATGCAGATGCGGTCGGTTGCCATTTCAGCGGCTCTCCATCCAAAGGGTGGCGGCGCGGCGTTCCCACCCGGCCCGTTCCAGTTCCGGCGTATCGTTCAGCGTTTCCGGCCAGCCGACACACAGGTAGCCAATCAGACGCCAATCCTGCGGCACCTGCAAGTCACGCGACAGTTGCGCGGCATCAAGGATCGACACCCAGCCGACGCCCAGACCTTCGGCACGGGCCAACAGCCAGAACAGGCTGATCGCCCCGACCACGGAATAGGCGCGGGTTTCGGGCATGGTTGTGGCCCCCAGCCCCGCGCCCTTGGTGGTGCCATCATCGCAATAGACCGCCAGATGCACCGGGGCCTCTTGCATGCCGGACAGTTTCAGGCCGGCATAAAGCCGTGCCTTTTCATCGCTGTAGCCCGTGCTGTATCCCGCCAATGCCTGCGCGTTGGTGGTTTTGAAATTTTCAATTGCCGCCGCGCGGGCGGCGACAGAGGCGACGGTGATCAGCCGCCATGGTTCAGACAGGCCCACAGAAGGGGCCAACGCGAAAGCGGAAAGGCAGCGGTTCAGCACCGCTGCCTCGACCGGATCGGTGCGAAAGCGCCGCACGTCGCGCCGCCACCGCATCAGATCACAAAGTTCAGCCCGGAAGCTGTCGGAAAATCTACCTTCCACCCCGGGCCGCCTTTATCATTCAGCAGCGGGCGCTTCGGCGCGGGCGGCTTTCTTCTTGGCCAGTTCGGCCATACGCTTGCCGGGGACGGCCGATTTCGGGTTCGAGCGGACCTTTTTGGTCAGCACGCCAGCAGCTTCCAGCATGCGCGCGATACGGTCGGTCGGCTGCGCGCCCTGGCCCAGCCAGTACTGCACGCGCTCCATGTTCATTTTCACGCGCTCTTCGCTGTCTTTGGCCAGCAGCGGGTTGTAGGTGCCCAGCTTTTCCAGAAAACGGCCATCGCGCGGGTTGCGGCTGTCGGTGGCGACGATCGCGTAGTGCGGGCGCTTTTTGGAACCACCACGGGCCAGACGGATTTTCATAGACATAGTGTAGTCTCCTTGGGTTTTGGTAGGGCGGGGTTCACCCCGCCATGGTTTGGGTTATTTCTGCAGTTTCTCGTGATGCCTGATGACTTCCGAGATGATGAAGGTCAGGAATTTCTTGGCGAACTCGGGATCGAGGTCGGCTTCTTGTGACAGCCACTCAAGCCGTTCGATCTGGCGCGACTCACGCGTCGGGTCCGAGGGGGGCAGATCATGTTCGGCCTTCAGTCGCCCCACAGCCTGCGTGCGCTTGAAGCGTTCGGCCAGCGTGTAGACAAGGATTGCATCCAGCCGGTCGATCGACTCGCGGTGTTCTTTCAGCACCTCGGCGGCGCGGGTGATGGCGTCGGTCATGGCAGGGCCTTTGGCAAGAGAGGGCAGGTCATGGACAAGGGTCATGCCGCCACCCGGCCATGGCGCCAGACCCGGGCGGGCAGAATGGCAGGGGTGGGCACGGCAGAACTGACGGCGGAGGCCATCATGCGGCCGCCCCGTTTGGGGATCGAACTTTCCCGCGAAAAACCCGGTGCCACCGGCAGAGCCGGGACACAGCACAAAAGTGCCTGAACCTTCGTGGAAATTTCGCAACTGGTCATCATTTCTTCTTCATCAGCCCTGACAGGGACGACGGCAGGCTTATTCCACGCGGCAGGCCCGGAAAGCCGCCGCCCATGCCAAGACCCTGCTTCATGCCCTTTGCGGCCTCTTCCAGTGCTTCGGGCGACA
>CAZCFC010000212.1:0-5567 GCA_964497815.1 uncultured Cypionkella sp. | reverse complement strand
ACAAAGCCGAACTCTTCGCCCAGCGTGGTGAAGATGAAATCGGTGTGTTTTTCGGGCAGGAAATTCAGCCGGCTTTGGGTGCCCTGCATGAAACCCTTGCCGGCCCAGCCCCCTGACCCCAATGCGATCTTGGCCTGAATGATGTTATAGCCCGCCCCCAAAGGATCGGCCGAAGGGTCCAGAAACGTGTCGATCCGCCGGTATTGGTAATCGTGCAGCAGTTGCCACGGGGTGCCGCGCGACAAGAAAACCGCCGCCACGGCCCCGCCAACAATCGCAATCACACCCGCAAAATACCAAAAACTGACCCCGGCCGCGAACATCACTGCCGCCCCCGCCACGATCAGCATCACCGAAGTGCCAAGGTTCGGCTGCATCAACACCAACACCGTCGGCGCCACGATCAGAACCACCGGCAACAACACCCACAACGGGCGCGAGACTTTCTTGTCATCCAGCCAGTCGTAATAGGCCGCCAAGATCATCACCAGCGTCACCTTCATCAACTCGGACGGCTGCAGCCGCATGAAGCCAAGGTCGATCCACCGCTGCGCGCCCATGCCGACGGTGCCAAAAAACTCGACAATCAGCAGCAGAACCATCGCAACCGCGTAAGACACCCCCGACATGCTGCGCCAGAACCAGATCGGCACGAAGGCCACAAAGAACAGGATCGCCAGCCCCAGCCCAAAGCGCTTGATCTGCGGCATGGCCCAGGTGTCAATATCGCCGCCTGCAATGGAATACAGCATCAGCCAGCCAATCGCCGCCACCGCCGTCAGCGCCAGAATAAGCGCCCAATGGATGTAAAACACCTTGGACAGGCCCGCGGGCGCAAGTTTCAGCCGATATTCCAGAAAGCTCATACCGCCCTCATACCTTGGACGCCACCGGCTGCGACCCGTCGGGCAGCCGCAATTGCAGCGCGTTCAGCAGCGTCTCCATGCGGCCGCGCTGATCGGCGGGATAGGCGGTCAAGGGCGGAATGCCGCCCGTCAGCGCCCGCAGCAGCGCGTCGCGCGCGATCGGCCCGGCCACGGCCGAACCGCCGCCGCCATGCTCGACCACCACCGACACCGCATAGCGCGGATTGTCGGCCGGGGCGAAACCCACAAACAAGGCATGGTCGCGCAGGCGCCACGGCAAGGCTTCGTTCTTGGTGGCCCCCGACAGCTTTTCATCCTTGGAAAAGTTGCGCACCTGCGCCGTGCCTGATTTGCCGCACATCATCATCGTGTCGTCGGCAATCCGCGATCCGCGCCCGGTGCCCCGCGCGCCGTTCATCACTTCATACATTCCCATCTGCACCGCGCGCAGCTTTGATCCGTCCACGCCGACACCCGGCGCGTCGGCCACAGCGACCGGCTTGTCGTTGATCGAATGCACGATGCGCGGTGCGACTTGCTTGCCGCTGGCCACCCGCGACACCATCACCGCCAATTGCAGTGGCGTCGCCAGCACATAGCCTTGACCAATCGAGGCGTTGATGGTGTCCCCGATCACCCAGTCCTGACCATAGCGTTCCTGTTTCCATGCCTTGTTCGGCATCTTGCCTTCCGAAATCGCAGACATCGGCAGATCATGGCGCATACCCATGCCAAGCTTGTGGCCCATCTCGGCCATCTTATCTATGCCAACCCTTTGGCTGACATCATAAAAATACACATCACAGCTTTCCGCAAGCGCACGCCGCAGATCAACGCCGCCGTGGCCGCCCCGCTTCCAGCAGTTGAACCGGATGCCGCCGACTTCGATAAAGCCGGGGCAGCGCACGGTGGTATTCTCGTCAATCACCCCGGCCTCAAGCGCCGCCAGCGCCGTCACCATCTTGAAGGTTGAACCCGGCGGATAGGCACCCTGCACCACCTTGTTGGCCAGCGGGCGGTGGTCGTGTTCGGTCAGCGCCCCATAATCGGCACTGGAAATCCCGCGCACGAACAGGTTCGGATCAAACGAGGGCGAAGACACCGCCGCAATGATGTCGCCGTTGTTGACATCCATCACCACGCAGGCCGCGCTTTCCTCGCCCAGCCGCGCCTGCACAAAGTTCTGCACATCGGCATCAATGGTCAGCCGCAGGTCAGTGCCCTTCAGCCCTTCTTCGCGGTCCAGCTCGCGCATCACCCGGCCCACCGCGTTCACCTCGATGCGCTTGGTGCCGGCAGACCCGCGCAGCGTGTCCTCCATCCACTTTTCAACGCCAATCTTGCCGATCTGAAAGCGCGGGATCAGCAGCAGCGGATCGACATTGCCCGCGCCCTGCTTTTCCTTCAACTCGGCCAGATCCTTTTCCGAAACCGGGCCGACATAGCCGACGATATGGGCGAAATCGACATCGCGCGGATAGACACGGCTCAGGCCGACATCGGGCGTCACGCCGGGCAGGGCAGGGCCATTGACCGCGATCTTTGAAAAATCGTCCCAGCTCAGGCGGTCTGCCACGGTGATCGGCACAAAGGCGCTGTTGCGCTCAAGCGCCACCAGTGCGTCGTCCAGATCTTCGGATGTCATCGGGATGATGTGCGACAGCCGGTTCAGCACGCCTTCGACGCCACCCACCCCTTCGGAGGCGGTTTCGCGGGTGATCACGACGCGGTAATTCTGTTCATTCCCCGCAATCAGCTTGCCGTTGCGATCCTGTATAAGCCCCCGTGCTGGCGGGATCAGCCGGATGTTGATGCGGTTTTCTTCGGCCAGCAAGCGGAACTGATCGGCCTGCTCGACACCCAGATAGCGCATGCGCGCGCCCAGGGCTGCCACCATGGCGGCCATGCCCGCACCCATCATCAGGGCGCGCCGGGTGACACGCCGTGACGTGGCTTCGGTATCGCGGGGGGTGCGTCTCATCCGGGCCTCCTCACATCCGCCGACCATAGGCGTCAATTTCACCCATCGCCGGTTTGTGCAGATCCAGCACATAGCGCGACAGCGCCACGACGGCAGGATAGCACGCAATCGACCACAGCACCTGCACCATGGCAAAGCCAAATCCGGCCTGCGGCAACAGCACAATGGCAAAGGCGATGCGATAGGCCAGCAACATGCCCATCATCAGGCCCGCCACCAATAGCCATTCCACCCCAAAGCTCAATTCACGAGTCAGTGCAACGCGCGCCCTCACGAACTCTGACGCCAGCAGGACCAAGGCGGTCCACAGGCCAGGTGGCCGCATCAGGATCATGTCCTCCAGCAGCACCACCACCGCGATCAGCGGCGCCGGCAGATACTCGGGCCGCCGCATGGTCCAGGCAAAGACGATGCACAGCAGGATGTCCGGCCCCGGCAAATCCCCCGCCATCGACCCCAGCGGAAGCAAGCGAAAGAACAGCAATCCCAAGGCGATGGCCACGAACAGCAACCGGTGCAGCCAAACCGCCCGCGTTGCCCCGTCAATCATTGCCGTCGCCCTCGGGCGCAGGCTCTGGCGTTTCGGGTGGCTTGGGCGGGCCTTGCACGGGGGGCTGGGCAATCAGGGCGCCGGTATCGGTGATCGGCACCAGATCATGGCTGCGCAGCACCCGCAAAAACTCAAGCCGCTGATAATCGGCGGCCAGCAACACCCGCAGCCGGTTGTCGGTTTCCAGCACCACCGTGCCAATCAGCAGCCCTGCCGGAAACACGCCACCATCGCCCGATGACACCACCCGGTCGCCCGCGCGCACCGCATCGCTGTCATCCAGAAACTCCAGCGGTGGAGTGGCCGAATTGTCGCCCGCAAGGATCGCCTTTTGCCCCGAGGGCTGCACCGTCACCGGCACCCGGCTGTTGCTGTCGGTCAGCAGGATCACCCGGCTGGTTTCGCGCCCGACCCCTGAAATCCGCCCCACAAGGCCGATCCCGTCCATCGTGGCCCAGCCGTCGCGGATGCCATCACGTGCCCCCACGTTCAGCAGCACCGACTGACGGAACGGGCTGCCACTGTCGGCCAGCACCACCCCCGTCACATGCGTCAACCGCGGGTCAAGCCGCACCTTGTTCAGGTCCAGCAGCCGGGCGTTCTTTTGCTCCAGTTGCAGCGCGGCTTCTTTCCACGCCTTCATCTGCCGCAATTCTTCGCGCAGTTGCTGGTTTTGCTCATACAGCCGCGCGTAGGACTGGTAATCCCCCACGATCTCGCTGCCCCAGGTCACCGGGGCCGCAGCCCAGGTAAAGGACGGCACAAAGCGGTCCACCAAAGCCGACCGGAACCTCTCGACGCGCGGGCTGTCGATGCGCCACAGAAAGAACAGCCCCAGCATCAGCAGCACCAATAGCCCCACCAACACCCGGCGCAGCGGGCGTGAGAATTCCTCGGGGTCGGTGCGGTTTCTTGCCATGATTGGCCCGTTCTATCCGTCTGGCGCGAAAGCCAACCGATCAGCTATCGTAATCAATCACGTGGCGCAGTTGCTTTTCATATTCCAGCGCCTTGCCGGTGCCCAAAGCCACGCAGTTCAGCGGCTCGTTCGCCACACTGATGGAAAGCCCGGTCTGTTCACGCAACGACAGGTCCAGATCGCCCAACAGCGCGCCGCCCCCGGTCAACATCACGCCCCGATCGACAATATCGGCGGCCAGATCGGGCGGGGTGGTTTCCAAAGCCTGCATCACCGCATCGCAGATCTGCTGCACGGGTTCGCTCAGGGCCTCGGCCACCTGGGCCTGATTGATCTCGGTTTCCTTCGGCACACCGTTCAACAGATCGCGCCCGCGAATGGTCATCGAAGCGCCGCGCCCGTCGTCGGGCATCCGTGCGGTGCCGATGCTGGTCTTGATCCGCTCGGCGGTGGCTTCCCCGATCAGCAGGTTCTGATGACGGCGCAGATACGAGATGATCGCCTCATCCATCCGGTCGCCGCCCACCCGCACCGAACGGGCATACACAATATCGCCCAGCGACAGCACGGCCACCTCGGTGGTGCCGCCGCCGATGTCCACAACCATGTTGCCGGTCGGATCGGTGATCGGCATGCCTGCCCCGATCGCCGCCGCAATCGGTTCGGCAATCAGCCCCGCACGACGTGCGCCCGCCGACAACACCGACTGACGGATGGCGCGCTTTTCCACCGGGGTCGCGCCATGCGGCACGCAAACGATGATCTTGGGTTTGGAAAACGTGTTGCGCTTGTGAACCTTGCGGATGAAATGCTTGATCATTTCCTCGGCGGCCTCAAAGTCGGCAATCACGCCGTCCCGCATCGGGCGGATCGCCTCGATCGAACCGGGGGTGCGGCCCAGCATCAGCTTGGCATCCTCGCCCACCGCCAGCACCTGCTTCTTGCCATCCTTGGTGTGATAGGCCACCACAGACGGCTCGTTCAGGACGATCCCTTTGCCGCGCACGTAGACAAGCGTATTCGCCGTGCCAAGGTCGATCGCCATATCTGACGAGAAGAGGCTTGAAAGTATCGACATGCCAGAGGTGATCCTTGATCCGCACAAATACGACGCCCGCGACTCATGCGAACAAGGCGGGCATCTTCATATAAGGATACCCCGGTGGCAGGGAAAGGCCCCGCACCACCGACCCGCGCCTTTCCGCCCCAAGTCTGCCCTGTACGCCTGTGTTAGATTTAAGCTGCGGAAAC
>CAZCFC010000211.1:0-5572 GCA_964497815.1 uncultured Cypionkella sp. | reverse complement strand
CTATGCAGTGACAGGAGGAAGGGTGGGGACAGGGTGAAGGGTGGGGCAGGGTGAAGAGTGGGATCGGTCGGTGTTTGCGGGGGTATCGGCGATCGGGACTGCCGGAAGATGGCGGGCCGTGCCGGGACAGAGTGCGCCAGTCTTTGCATTTTGTCGCATATGCTGTGCAAGATGTCGCTAAATTGGCAGGGTTATGCGGCAGTGCGTTGCCTGATGGCAGGGCAGGCTTGGGGGTGTTTCATGCGCGTTGTGACCGAATTTCCCTATGAGATCGAGGAATTGCCCGACATGGGCATTACCCTTTCAGACGGAGTGCGGCTGTCGGCGCGGGTGTGGCGGCCACTGGGTGCGGGGCCTGTGCCTGCGGTGCTTGAATACATTCCCTATCGCAAGCGTGATGGCACTTTGCCGCGCGATGAGATGATGCACGCCTATGTGGCGGGGCATGGTTATGCCTGCGTGCGCGTGGACATGCGGGGCAATGGCGATTCAGAAGGGCTGATGACCGATGAATACACCATTCAGGAACTGGCCGATGCCTGCGAGGTGATCGAGTGGCTGGCGGAGCAGGACTGGTGCTCGGGTTCCGTGGGGATGATGGGCAAAAGCTGGGGCGGGTTCAACTGCTTGCAGACGGCGTTTCTGCAGCCTCCGGCGTTGAAGGCGGTGATTTCGGTGTGCTCGACCACCGACCGGTTCGCCGATGACATTCACTATAAGGGCGGCTGTCTGCTGGGTGAGAATTTCGGCTGGGGGGCGGTGATGCTGTCGTATTCCAGCCGCCCCGCCGACCCTGCATTGCGCCCGGATTGGCGTGAGGATTGGCTGGCGCGATTGGAGGCCGAGCCCTGGCTGGCCCCGCGCTGGGCCGGGCTGCAAGAGCGCGGCCCCTACTGGCAGCACGGATCGGTTTGCGAGGATTACAGCCGCATGACGGTGCCGGTGCTGTCCTGGGGGGGCTGGGCCGACAATTACATGAACACAGTTGCGGCTTTGGTCGAAAATGTGCCGGGTGTGGTGAAGGGGATCGTTGGGCCTTGGGTCCATCAGTATCCCCACACTGCGGTTCCGGGGCCTGCGATCGGCTTTCTGCAAGAAGCCCTGCGCTGGTGGGACCGGTGGTTGAAGGGGATCGAGAACGGCGTGGAAGGCGATCCGGCCTACCGCGCCTATATGCTGCATTCCGCGCCTCCGGATGCCAGTGCCAAGCATCGGCCCGGGCATTGGGTGGCAGAGGCGTCCTGGCCAAGTGTTCGGGTGAAACGGCAAGTGTTGAGGCTTGCCGCAGGCGGCGGGGGGCTGTCTGCCCCCCGCACCCCCCGAGGATATTTGAGCACAGAGGATGACAAGGGTTTTTCGCTGCAAGTCAGCACGCCGCAACATCTTGGCATGCACACCGGCGAGTTCTTTCCGATGGGGTTGAACGCCGAGATGCCCGGGGATCAGGCGGGAGATGATGCGCTGTCGCTGTGTTTTGACGGGGCGGTTTTGGACGCGCCGTTGGACCTGTTGGGCGCGGCGCGGCTGTCGTTGCGGCTGGAATCCGATCAGCCTTTGGGTTTTGTAGTGGCGCGGCTGTGTGATGTGGCGCCGGATGGGTCTTCGGTGCGGATCGCGCATGGCATGCTGAACCTGTGTCATCGGAGTTCGGCAGAGAGTCCGGAGCCGCTGGTGGTGGGGCAGGCGGTGGATGTAGCGTTTGCCTTGGATCAGATGGCCTACCGTCTGGCTGCGGGTCATCGGCTGCGGTTGGCTTTGTCGACGACTTATTGGCCATTCCTGTGGCCTTCGCCAAGGCCTGCGAAGCTGACACTTACGCGGGGCAGTCTTGATTTGCCAGTGCATCAGGGCAGCGTGGCGGAATGGGTGCCGCCAGAGCCGGAGGGCGCGAAGCCATGGGCACACAAGGTGCTGCGGGCGGGCAAGACCACGCGCAAGATTGAAACCGACCTGATCACGGGAATGACGGCCTTGGTTATCCAGGACGATCTGGGCGACGTCGAGAATTTGACTCATGGGCTTTGTACCGGTGAGACGATGTCGGAGCTTTGGGAGGTGCATCCCGATGATCCGCTGTCGGCCCGCGCTGTGCATATTTGGGAACAGCGTCTGTCGCGGGGCGATTGGGCGGTGCGCACCCTGGCCCAAGCCGAAATGACCGCCACTGCCAGCCAGCTGCGGATGACGGCGCGATTGACCGCATGGCAGGGTGATGAAATAATTTTTCAGCGCGACTATGACGAAAGCATCGAAAGGCGGTTCGTTTAAGCGCCTCGTTGGGCAAGAATCGTTGCCACAACGGAAAATCGCGGGATATTGATTCAGGAATCAACAAAAACGTCTGCAAAGTCGGACACAGAAACGATCAGGGAGCTACCTATGTCGAATGAGTTGAACTATCTGCTGGCCCGTGCTGCCAAGGGTCTGATGAGCCGCCGTGAATTCGTTGGCAGGGCGGGGGCCTTGGGTGTTTCTGCGGCCATGGCCTCGGCGCTGCTGTCGACCGCTGCGCGGGCGGAAGAGCCGAAAAAGGGCGGTCTGCTGCGCGCAGGCATGCAGGGCGGTGAGTCCACGAACTCTTTGGATCCGGCTTTGGCCGCTTCGGAAGTGCCGTTTGCGGTGAACATGCTTTGGGGTGAAATGCTGGTCGATGTGAACGCCAAGGGCGAGATCGACTACCGCATTGCCGAGGAAATCAGTTCGAGCCCGGATGCGATGGAGTGGAAGTTCAAGATCCGCGCAGGCGTCGAATTCCACGACGGCAAGACTTTGACCGCCGATGACGTCATCGCCACGCTGAAGCGTCACACGGATGAGAAATCGCAGTCGGGTGCGCTGGGCATCGTGCAGGGCATCACCGAGATGACGGCGACCGGTGATATGGTCACGCTGAAGCTGGCGGCCGGCAATGCCGACTTGCCGTTCCTGATGGCAGATTATCACCTTGTCATCCAACCCGGCGGTGGCGTCGGTGCCGAAGCGGCGGGCATCGGTGCCGGCCCCTACAAGGTGGTCGCCAATGAGCCGGGCGTGCGCCACACCTTCGCCAAGCACGCCAACTATTTCGATACCACCATTGGCCACGCCGATGAGGTCGAAATCATCGTGATCAACGACAACACGGCCCGCACCTCGGCGCTGCAGGCCGGTCAGGTTCACATGATCAACCGGGTGGATCCCAAGATCATCGAGTTGCTGAAAGGCGCGCCCGGCATTTCCATCGAGCATGTGGCAGGACGTGGCCACTATGTGTTCATCATGCATTGTGACAAGGCACCGTTTGACAACAATGACTTGCGCACCGCGTTGAAGCTGTCGATCAACCGTCAGGAGATGGTTGACAAGATCCTGGGCGGCTATGGCACCATCGGCAACGACTTCCCGATCAACTCGGCCTATCCGATGTTTGACGACACCATTGCGCAGCGCGAATACGATGCGGCGGCGGCGGCAGAGGCCTACAAGAAATCCGGCCATGACGGTTCCCCGATCGTGCTGCAGGTTGCGGCAGGGGCTTTCCCCGGGGCAATCGAGGCTGCGCAGTTGTTTGAGCAATCGGCCAAGGCCGCAGGCATCCCGCTGGAAATCAAGCGCGAGCCCGATGACGGCTATTGGTCGAACGTCTGGAACGTCGCCCCTTTCTGCGCCAGCTATTGGGGCGGGCGTCCGGTGCAGGATCAGATGTACTCGACGGCGTATCTGTCCACTGCCGACTGGAACGACACCAAGTTCAAGGATCCGGCATTTGATGCCACGCTGATCGCAGCGCGGGCCGAGTTGGACCCAGCCAAACGCAAGGCGATGTATTCGGAACTGGCGAACAATCTGCGCGACAACGGCGGCCTGATCTGTCCGATGTTCAACGATTTCGTCGAAGCCAAGCGCGAAGAGGTTGGCGGTTGGCAGGCCGATCCGAACGGCGAGTTGATGAACGGCCGCGCACTTGCCAAGTGCTGGCTGAACGCCTGATCGCGGGATGCTGCATCCTGTTGTGAAACTTGTGGTCCAGCGCATTGCGCTGGGCCTGCTTTTGCTGCTGGCGGTTTCGGCCCTGATCTTCTTCGGGGTCGAGGCGCTGCCGGGCGATACCGCGCAAGCGATGCTGGGCCAATCTGCCACGCCCGAGGCGCTGGCCAATCTGCGCGAAAAGATGGGGTTGAACCAGCCGCTGATGGGGCGGTATTTCAGTTGGCTGTTTGGCTTTGTCACCGGAGACCTGGGCGTGGCGATGACCAATGGCATGGATATTGCAACGTCTGTCGGCCAACGCTTTGGCAACACGATCTTTCTTGCGTTCTGGGCAGCGATCATATCGGTGCCTTTGGCGATCCTGCTGGGCCTTGTCGCTGCCCGCCACAATGGGCGCTGGCCTGACAAGCTGATTTCCGGAGTGACGCTGGCCACGATCTCATTGCCCGAATTCGTTGCGGGCTACATCGTTTTGTACTTCCTTGCGGTGAAGTGGCAACTGTTCCCCGCCATGTCGATGGTTTTCCCCGGAATGGGCGTCTTCGAGCGTCTGAGCGCAATCATTTTGCCGGTCATCGTGCTGGTGCTGGTGGTGCTGGCCCATATGATGCGGATGACGCGGGCGGCCATTCTGAACGTGATGCAATCGGCCTACATCGAGACGGCCGAACTGAAGGGGCTGTCGCCGTTGACCGTGATCTGGCGGCATGCGTTTCCAAACGCGATTGCGCCGGTTGTCAATGTGGTGATGCTGAACCTGGCCTATCTTGTGGTGGGCGTCGTGGTGGTTGAGGTGGTCTTTGTTTATCCCGGCATGGGGCAGTTTCTTGTCGATCACGTCACCAAGCGTGATCTTCCGGTGGTACAGGCCTGCGGGATGATCTTTGCCGCCGTCTATATCGGCCTGAACATTCTGGCCGATGTGGTGTCGATCCTTGCCAACCCTAGACTGAGGCACCCGAAATGAGGCGCATTCCCCTTTCCGCCATGATCGGTCTTGTCCTGACCGGGGGCTTCTTCTTTGTCGCCATCTTTGCGCAGTGGATTGCGCCCTACAAGATGGACGAACTGGTTGGGGGTGTATGGGACCCGATTTCGGGGACGCATTGGCTTGGCACTGACTCCATTGGCCGTGATCTGTTGACGCGGATGATCTACGGCGCGCAGGTCACGATCTTTGTGGCGACCTGTTCGACGATCATCAGCTTTGTCACCGGGGCAGTCCTTGGCTTTCTGGCAGCCACGGCGGGGGGCTGGGTCGATCAGGCGCTGTCGCGTTTCATTGATCTTGTGATGGCGATCCCGACGTTGATCCTGTCTTTGGTGATCCTGACGGCGGTGGATGTGACGATGTTCAATCTGATCATGGTCATGGGCCTGCTGGACGCGACACGGGTGTTCCGACTGTCGCGCGCGGTGGCGGTGGACATCACGGTGATGGATTATGTCGAGGCGGCGCGTTTGCGTGGCGAAGGACAGGGCTGGATCATCTTCTCGGAAATCCTGCCCAACGCCCTATCGCCCCTGGTGGCTGAACTGGGTCTGCGGTTTATCTTCGCGGTGCTGTTCATTTCCACCCTGTCCTTCCTTGGCCTTGGCGTGC
>CAZCFC010000210.1:0-5588 GCA_964497815.1 uncultured Cypionkella sp. | reverse complement strand
GGACCCCAGGCTGGTGCGGTCGGACATCACCGAGGGGCGGCCGGGCCTGCCGATGGCGCTGCGCCTGCAGGTGGTGACGGCGGATTGCGCCCCGGTGGTGGGCGCGCGGGTGGAGGTCTGGCATTGCGATGCGGGCGGGGTGTATTCCGGCGTTCAGCCCTTGGACGACGGGGCGGACACCCAAGGCCAGACCTTCTTGCGTGGCACCCAAGCTACGGATTCTACTGGCGTTTCGACATTTCAGACCATCTTTCCGGGCTGGTATCCGGGACGCACCACGCATGTGCATTACAAGGTCTGTCTGCACGATAAGACGGTGCTGACCAGTCAGATCTTCTTCGATGAGGCGGTCATTCAGGCCATCTATGACGGCCACGACGCCTATACCCGCGCGGGGGCGCGCGACATGCTGAATGTCAACGACGGGATCGCGGCCAAGGCCGGAAGCGGTGCCTATGCGCGGGTAAAACTGACCGAGCCGGACGGCGCGATGGAGGCGGCGCTGGTGGTGGGGATCAATCCGGATGGCGGATCGTCAGGGCTGTTGGACTGGCTGTGGAAGCAAGCCTGAGGCGAACTGTTCTGCGGATTTGAAGGGGGGCTGTCTGCCCCCCATCAGTGTCGCCCCCAAAGGATAGGGGGGGCAAGATATTTGCGCGCCTGCCCGGCGAAAGCGGGCTGGATGCCCTTTGTGGCCCTTGCGTCAGGCGTGAATGGCACCATCACCACAGGCAAGGGCAGCCTCACGAACGGCCTCGCTATAGGTGGGGTGGGCGTGACATGTCAGCGCCAGATCTTGTGCCGATGCGCCAAATTCCATTGCCACGCACACCTCGTGGATCAGATCACCCGCTCCGGGGCCGATGATGTGCGCGCCCAGAATGCGGTCGGTGGCGGCGTCGGCCAGCAATTTGACAAAGCCTTCGGCCTGAAACACCGCCTTGGCGCGTGCGTTGCCCATGAAGGGAAACTTGCCGACCTTGTAGGCGCGCCCCGCCTCTTTCAATTGTTCTTCGGTTGCCCCCACAGATGCCACTTCCGGACTGGTGTATACCACGCCTGGAATGACCGAATAGTTAACGTGGCCTGCTTTACCTGCCATGATTTCAGCCAGCGCCATGCCTTCGTCTTCGGCCTTATGGGCCAGCATTGGCCCGACAATGGCATCGCCGATGGCATAGAGGCCTTTGATATTGGTGGCAAAATGCGCGTCAGTCTTGACCTGGCCGCGCGGCAGCGTTTCGACCCCCAAAGCCTCAAGGCCCAGCCCGTGCAGATAGGGCTTGCGGCCTGTGGCGACCAGAACCACCTCGGCGTCAAGGCTGGACTCGGTGTCGTTCTTGCGCAGCTTGTAGGTGACTTTCGCGGTGCCATCCTTGGTTTCCACGCCTTGCACAGCGGCGCCCATGACAAACTTAAGGCCTTGTTTCGTCAGTATTCTTTGGAAGGTTTTGGCAACCTCGGCATCCATGCCGGGGGTGATGGCGTCAAGGTATTCGACCACCGTGACCTGCGTTCCAAGACGTGCATAGACCGAGCCCATTTCCAGACCGATCACGCCTGCGCCAATCACCACCATGGTTTTGGGGATGGACGGCAGGGTCAACGCGCCGGTTGAGGTGACGACGATGGTTTCATCGACGGTAACGCCAGGAAGGCTGGATGGCTCGGAACCCGTTGCAATCACGATGTTTTTAGCCTCGTGCACCTCATCTCCGACTTGCACTTTGCCCGGCGCGGGGATCGTGGCCCAACCTTTCAGCCAGGTCACCTTGTTCTTCTTGAACAGGAATTCGATGCCCTTGGTGTTGCCGTTCACCACATCGGACTTGTAGGCCTGCATCTTCAGCCAATCAACGGTGGGTGCGCCGCCCATCAGGCCCATTTTCTCAAAGTTTTCATGCACTTCATGCAAGCTGTGTGTCGCGTGCAGCAGCGCCTTGGAGGGGATGCAGCCGACGTTCAGGCAGGTCCCGCCCAGGCTGTCGCGGCCTTCAACGACGGCCACCTTCAGGCCCAGTTGGGCCGCGCGGATGGCGCAGACATAGCCGCCGGGGCCTGCGCCAATGATGATTGCGTCAAAGCTTGCCATGGGAAGTTCCTTTGGATTTCAGCGTCGGTTTCGCGTCGGGTTGCTGTCTGTTTTGCGTCGGTTTTGCGTCCCTACGCGGCGTCGGGGGTGTTAACGTTATATTAGGGCGGCCGTGATCATGATCAGGGTAGCGCCAAAGCCCACCCCCCAGATCACCGACCGCCACGGGGTCAGGCCAAGGGCATAGGCCGGAACATAAAGGATGCGGGCCACAAGATAGGCATAGGAGGCATATTGTGTGACTGCGGTCGATTGTTGGCCCAGCGTCACGACGACCACGGCAAGGGTAAACAGGATCAACCCCTCGAAGTGATTGTTCATGGCGCGTTGCAGGCGGGCGGTTTTCACCGACAACTGGCGTTTGGGCGGTGCATCGCGCGGGCCGGTGGTGAATTCACTGCCAATTTCAAGGTTGGCCGGGGTTGCGAACAACGTCAGTTGCAGCCCCTGCAACAGGCCAGCAAGGGCAAGGACGGTCAGTTCGGGGGTCATCATGGCACCTGTTGCTGGCTGATCTGGGCGGCGGCTGCCTGTTTGGCGGCCTTGCGTTCCAGTTGTTTGCGGATGTCCCACCTTTTGCGGTTGGCGGGGGTAAGGTGGGTGTCGCGCTGCGTGTTCAGCCATGTCTGCGCGCCCGCCATCAGCCCGGCCATGACCGGATCGGCGGCATAAGCGGCAAGCCGGGTTTGCAGGGCAGGCAGATGCGCCTGAATGTTGGTGTCGGTGGTGGTGGCGCGTTCGGCCTGCGACCAGAGTTTCGATCCCAGCATGTGGTTGGAATGCTTGTAGCCCATGCCATCGCCGCGCACGTTTTTCAGCATGAACACGTCTTCAGAGCGGACGAAATAATGGTGAATATCGGCGTTGGCCCAGGTAAAACGGTCTTCCTTGATGCCGGAATAGGTTTCCTTGGTGGGATGCAGGATGCCTTTGGCGGGTACTTTCTTGCCTTCGGAATTGCGCACGCGGGGTTCGGGGTTGACCGGGTCTTTCGGCATATGGCCCGCAATCTTGCCGAACTGGTCGGGGCGGAACATGGATTTGTGGAAGGCGACCTGATCGGCGATGTTGTCGTGGGTCTGGGTCTGTTCGGCAATCAGGCTGCCGCCGTTCCAGATCTTGCGCCCGCCACTGGCCATGTAGCGCCATGCAATCGCGATGCAGTCAGAATTGCCGGCAACCGCCAGCAAATCATCAACCATGCGGTTCCCTATGGAAACATTAAGAAATTCATCGGCGTCCACATGCAGCGCCCATTCGACATCGGCCATCGCCGGGTGGTCCTGCACATGGCGCAGGCCTGCGGTTTGCGGCGACATGCCGGGGGGCACCTCGTTGCGGATGTGGATCAGGGGTTCCAGTTCGGAGAGACGGTCGGCCATCAGATCGGTGCCGTCCTGACAGTTGTTCGTCACCATGAAAATGCGGTCAAAGCCGATCGCCCGGTGATAGGCCACCCATTCCGGCACGAACACCCCCTCGTTGCGCATGCAGACGATGATGGCGCGTTTGGTGCGGGGGGGGCTGCGGTGCATCGGGGTCACTTCGAGGTTGGGGGCAGGGCGCGCCATCACGGCGCACCCTACGGCTTTTGGTTTTACAAATCCATCAGCAAGCGGCGGGGGTCTTCCAGGGCCTCCTTCACGCGGACAAGGAAGGTCACGGCGCCTTTGCCATCGACGATGCGGTGATCATAGGACAGGGCCAGGTACATCATCGGGCGGATGACGATCTGGCCGCCAACGACAACCGGGCGGTCCTGAATCTTGTGCATGCCAAGGATGCCCGATTGCGGCGGGTTCAGGATGGGCGAGGACATAAGGCTGCCATAGACGCCCCCGTTCGAGATGGTGAAGCTGCCGCCCTGCATTTCCGCCATCGACAGTTTGCCATCGCGGGCGCGCACACCCAGTTCCGCGATCTTCTTTTCAATCGCGGCAAAGCCCATCTGATCGGCATCGCGCAGAACCGGAACCACCAGGCCGTTCGGGGTGCCAACAGCCACGCCCATGTGGACATAGTTCTTGTAAACCACATCCTGGCCGTCAATCTCGGCGTTCACTTCGGGGATTTCTTTCAAGGCATGGGTGCAGGCCTTGACGAAGAAAGACATGAACCCCAGTTTCACGCCGTGCTTTTTCTCGAAGATGTCTTTGTATTCATTGCGCAAAGACATGATGCCCGACATGTCCACCTCGTTATAGGTGGTCAGCATGGCGGCGGTGTTTTGCGCGTCTTTCAGGCGGCGCGCGATGGTGGCGCGCAGGCGGGTCATCTTGACGCGCTCTTCGCGGGCGGCGTCATCGGCGGGCACGGGGGCGCGCGGAATGGCGGCGGGGGCCGGGGCTGCGGTGATCGGGGCGGCCGAGGCGGCGCGGGCGACATCCTCTTTCATGATGCGGCCATCGCGGCCGGTGCCCTGAACCTGCGCGGCGCTGAGGCCTGCCTCTTCCATGGCTTTCTTTGCGGAGGGCGCGTTTTCCACATCGCGGGGTGTCACGGTTTCGGGGCCAGCGCCGGGCGAACCGACTGCGGCCGCGGCCACCGATTTCGGCTCTGATGGCTTGGCGGGGATTGCACCAGCCGCACCTTCGGTCACAACCGCAAGGCGCGCATTGGCGGCCACGGTGGTGCCTTCGGGGGCCAGGATTTCGGCCAGAACGCCCGACACCGGGCTGGGCACTTCGACCGAAACCTTGTCGGTTTCAAGTTCGCACAGCATTTCGTCCTGCTTGACCACGTCGCCCGGTTTTTTGAACCAGGTCGATACGGTGGCCTCGGAAACGCTTTCGCCCAAAGCGGGCACCATTACATCCGTCATCTTCATCTCCTCATGCGCGTCGGCGCGATTGTTCGGTCAGCCGAGCGCTTCGTTGACCAGAGTTTGCTGTTCATATTTGTGTTTGGAGGCAAGGCCGGTGGCTGGCGAAGCCGACGCCACACGACCGGCATAGCGGGCGCGGGTGTGTTTCGCGCCGATGGCCGTCAGCAGCGTTTCAAGCTCTGGTTCGATATGCGACCATGCGCCCATGTTCTTGGGCTCTTCCTGACACCAGATGATTTCGGCCGTCTTGAAGCGCGAAAGTTCCGCCGTCAGCGACTGCTTTGGCACCGGATAAAGCTGTTCGACGCGCAGCAGGTAGACATCGTCCAGACCCCGCGCATCGCGTTCGGCCAGAAGGTCGTAGTACACCTTGCCCGAGCACAGCACGACGCGCTTGATCTTGTCATCGGCCTTGAGTTTGGTCGTCGAATGGCCCTTTTGCGCATCGTCCCACAGGCAGCGGTGGAAATAGCTGCCCTGCGTGAAATCTTCGGCGTCCGACACCGCCATCGGGTGACGCAGCAGCGATTTCGGCGTCATCAGGATCAGCGGCTTGCGGAAATCGCGGTGCAGCTGACGGCGCAGGATGTGGAAGTAGTTCGACGGCGTGGTGCAGTTGGCCACGATCCAGTTGTCATGCGCCGACATCTGCAAGAAACGCTCCAGTCGGGC
>CAZCFC010000209.1:0-5629 GCA_964497815.1 uncultured Cypionkella sp. | reverse complement strand
CGTTGAACCCAGGAAAACTGATTGTCATTGTTTGTCACCCGACAACAATAACGGGGCGTGAACCCATGACCTTGACGGCCAAAGATTCATAAACGCCAATCAGCACCCTGAAATTCAGGAGTGTTTTATTCATGAAGCAGTCCATATGTCGCACTCGGTCAGTACGCCCCCGACAATCATTTTACCCGCTTTTGTCGGGATTTGGCGACAGCATTCGCCATGATTAGGCCGCAATTCTGACCAACTTCTGATCACTATGTACCGCAAACTCGCCCAATTTCCGCCACGATCTTCGAAGAAGCAACCCCGGGTTGAAAACAGTCAAAACCTGCCAGCGTGGTATCGGCAGCACGATTCGGTCCGGCTTTCTGGGTGGGTGAAGCCCCCCTGCTGCAAAACCTGACACGGGCCCACGTTGATCGCGGACACCACTGTTTCAATTTCGACAGCTAGTCACGCGCCATATTTTGCCGCTGGCTTGGATCGCCCCGCAGGAAGGCCAGCATCACAAACCCCATGACCGCCAAAATCCCGCCCGTTGGATAGGCCGCCATCAACCCCGGCAGTTCATGCTGTTGCGTCAATGACCACGCCATTCCGGCCAATCCGCCCATCACCGCGCTGAACAGCACACCTATCAACATGGCAGCCTTACCTGTTGGACAACTCTGGCTTTGATACTTTGCATTAATCCGCAACAATGCCAGCGAAAACTGCCTAGAATTTTCTCAACCCACCGCAATTTCAACCACAGACAGTAAATAGCCGCTTATACCGGCGTTATTCGGAAACAATACTGGCCAAATACTGTCCATAGTCATTCTTGCGGAAAATCTCGGCCCGGGCCGCCAGCTGTTCCTTGCTGATCCAGCCAGCACGGTAGGCGATCTCGTCCGGGCAGCCCACCTGCAAGCCCTGCCGCGCCTGAAGCGTGCGCACAAAGTTGCCCGCGTCCAGCAAACTGCCGTGCGTGCCCGTATCCAGCCAGGCAAAACCGCGCCCCATCTTTTCGACCGACAGACTGCCCTCGGCCCGGTAGATTTCCAGCAGATCGGCAATCTCCAACTCGCCCCGCGCCGAAGGCGTAACCCGCGCAGCCAGCTCGGGCGCACGCCCGTCCAGATAGTAAAGCCCCGTCACCGCGTAATTCGACGGTGGCACCGCAGGTTTTTCGATGATCGCCCGCACCGTGCCATCGGCGTCGAAATCCACCACACCATAGCGTTCGGGGTCGCCCACGCGATAGCCGAACACCGTGCCGCCATCCACCCGCGCATTGGCCGAGGCCAGCATCTCGGGCAGCCCGTGCCCGAAGAAAATATTGTCCCCCAACACCAGCACGCTTGGTGCCCCCGCCAGAAAATCGCGCGCCAGCAGATAGGCTTGCGCCAACCCATCCGGGCTGGGCTGCACGATATAGGTCAGCGCTATGCCCCACTGGCTGCCATCGCCCAACAGCCGCATGAACTGCACCTGATCTTCGGGCGTGGTTATGATCGCAATGTCACGCACCCCGCCCAGCAGCAGCACGGACAGCGGGTAATAGATCATCGGTTTGTCATAGATCGGCAACAGCTGTTTCGACACGCCCATCGTGATCGGCCAAAGCCGCGTGCCCGATCCACCCGCCAGAATGATCCCCTTGCGCGTCATCCCTGCAACTCCTGCAAAATCAAGTCCAAGCCGGCCCGCCAATCCGGGCGCGTCAATCCAAAGGCCGCCAAGCCGCTGCAGTCCAGCCGCGAATTCAAAGGCCGTCTCGCCGGAGTCGGGTAGGCGCTGGACGCAATATCCTGCACGATACAGCCCAACTGTGCCTGCGCCATGATCGCACGGGCGAACCCGGCCCATGATACATCCGGCGCCCCTGTGAAATGCTGCACGCCCCCGGGTGCGCCCGCGCGCAGACCCGCCGCAATGACATACACCGCATCGGCAATATCGGCCGCCGGGGTTGGCCCGCCGATCTGATCCGCCACCACGTTCAGACTGTCGCGCTCTGCCCCCAGCCGCAGCATGGTCTTGACGAAATTGCTGCCATGCGCCGACACCACCCAGGATGTCCGCAAGATCACATATGCACCGCCCGCCGCCTGCACTGCCTGCTCTCCGGCCAGTTTGCTGCGCCCATAAGCCCCCAGCGGCCCCACCGGATGATCCACGCCAAAGGGCGTCACCCCGGCACCGTCAAAAACATAATCCGTCGATATATGCACAAATGGCAGCCCCCGCGTCGCCGCCGCGCGCGCCATCGTCCCCGGAGCCACGCCGTTCACCACCTGCGCCGCCGCCTCTTCCGTCTCGGCCCGGTCCACCGCCGTCCAGGCCGCCGCGTTGATCACCACATCCACGTCCGCCGCCATCACCGCCGCCGCGCAGGCGTCAGGATCGGCCAGATCCGCCCGATCCCGCCCCAGAAATTCGGCTGTCACGCCAACAGGCACCCGCCGCGCCAGTTCCCGCGCCACTTGCCCGGTTTGTCCAAAGACAAGCGCTTTCATGCCGTGCCCAACCGCACGCCCACACCTGCGCGCGCCTGCAACGGTTTCCACCAGGCCTCATTGTCCAGATACCACTGCACCGTCCGCTCCAGCCCCTGCTCTACCGTCACGCTTGGCCGCCAGCCCAATTCATCCCTGATCCGCGCAGGATCAATGGCATAGCGCGCGTCGTGGCCGGGGCGATCGGTGACAAAGGTGATCTGATCGGCATAGGGCACAGCCTTGGGCCGCTTGGCGTCCAGGATCGCGCAGATCACGCGCACCAGATCAATATTGCGCCGCTCATTTTCGCCACCGATGTTATAGCTGCGGCCCAGCGCGCCCTTTTGCAGCACCAGCAGCAACGCATCGGCGTGATCCTCGACATACAGCCAATCGCGCACATTCTCTCCCGCGCCATAGACCGGGATCGGCCGCCCGGCCAACGCGTTCAGGATCACCACCGGGATCAGCTTTTCAGGAAAGTGGAACGGTCCGTAATTGTTGGAACAATTGGTCAGAACCACTGGCAGGCCATAGGTTTCCGCCCAGGCCCGCACCAGATGGTCACTTGCCGCCTTGCTGGCCGAATAGGGGCTGCGCGGATCATAGGGGGTGTCCTCGGTGAACTGCCCTGCCGCACCCAGCGAGCCGAACACCTCATCCGTGCTGATGTGGTGAAACCGGAACCCGGTGGGCCGCCCCGCGCCAGCCCAATAGCTGCGCGCCGCCTCAAGCATGTTATAGGTGCCATTGATGTTGGTCAGGATGAAATCCCCCGGCCCGTCGATGCTGCGATCCACATGCGATTCCGCCGCCAGATGCATCACCGCATCCGGGCGATGGGTGGCAAACACCCGGTCCAACGCCCCGCGGTCGCGAATATCGGCCTGCTCGAAACTGTAAAGGTTCGATCCTGCCACTGACGCCACATTCTCAAGACAGGCCGCATAGGTCAGCGCATCCAGATTGACCACCTCATGCCCGCGCGCCACCGCCAGACGCACCACGGCGGACCCAATGAACCCCGCGCCTCCCGTCACCAGTATCTTCACAATCCACCCCAGACAAACGGAGAAACCACATCCGCCAGCAAGGGCGCGATTGCATCCTTGGCCGACAGAACCGGCGCCGCCACCCCCCAATCAATGCCAATAGCCGGGTCATCCCAGCGCACGCCGCCGTCACAGTCGGGCGCATAGACATCGCTGCATTTGTACTGCACCTCGGTATCGGGCGCGCGCGTGACAAAACCATGCAGGAACCCCTTGGGCACCAACAGCTGCATCCCGTTCCCCGGTGACAACTCGATCCCGAACCATTGCCCGAACGCAGGCGACCCCGCCCGGAAATCCACCGCGACATCAAAGATCAACCCGCGCGTGCACCGCACCAGCTTGTCCTGCGCATGGGGCGGGCGCTGATAATGCAGCCCCCGCAGCGTGCCGACGCTGGCCGACATCGAGTGGTTGTCCTGCACGAACGCAATATCCACGCCAGCCGCGGCCAGCCTTGGCGCGTTCCAGGTTTCGGTAAACCATCCCCGATCATCGCCAAAGCGCTGCGGAGTCAGGATCAACAGGCCTTCCAGCGTGGTCTTTTCAATCTTCATGGTCTTCCGTCCCACTCGTCCCGGCTTTGCATCCTACCCAGCAATAGCGCAACATTGCGGCCAGACCCAGACCGGATCAAGGCCCCACATCAATCCGACAGTTCAAGGTAACGCCGCGCCTCCGTTAACCCAGACGGTCAACACCACCAAGCCAAAAGCCAGCGCGAAAAACACCGCGTCATGCAACCCATCCCAGGCCCGATGCTTGCGCGCCAGCAGCACAATGGCCGGATGCAGCGCCAGCAACGCCGCCCCCTGCGCCAGCAGCGCCCCGTCCAACCCCGCCATTCGCACGCCGATCAGAAACCCCACCGTCTGCACCGTGGCCTTCAACGCCATCAGCGCGAAATAGGTCTTGCTGTCGCCCGCGGCCAGCGCCGACTGATCATAGGTCATCCCGATCACGCCCGGCATCTGAACACAGGCAATCGCCACGACAATCCCCCCCGCCGCCTGATAGCGCGCGTCATACATCACGCCAACCAAAGGCATCCCCACCAGCGCCAGCACCGCCAGCAACAGCAAGGCCCCCCCCGAAACCCCAAACCGCAACCGCCGCATCTTGGCAAAATTCGCAGCCGACGCGGCCGGATGATGATCACGGTACAGCGGGATCATGATGCGCCCCACCACCGCCCCCGCCAGCAACACCGGAAAGGAGGCAAGGAAATAGCCGATATTGTATATCCCCAGCTCTTCAAGGCTCAGATAGGCCCCGAAAATCGCCTTGTCCCCCTGTGACAACAGAAACCCGCAGGCGGTGGACAGGAAAATCCACTTGCCGAAATGCACCAGATCCCGCCCCGCATCGCGGTCCCAGCGGAACCGGTTGGCAGGCCCCGGCAGCCAAAGCGTCATGATGATCAGCTTTGCCGCCGACCCCACGATCGCCCCCAGCACCAGCGCCCAGACCGATTTCATCACGAAGGCCAGCGCGATGATCGCCAGATTGCCAATGATCTGCGCGCACAGGTCCAGCGCCGTCACACGCCCCAACAGCAAATGCCGGTTGGCGGTATCAATCCGCGTCGGGTTGAACCCCGAGATCAGCAAGGTGATCCCCGCCGCAGGCAGCAACCACGCCAGATCGGGTGCCGCGTAAAGCACCGATACCGGATAAGCCAACGCACAGGTCAGGCCCCACAAAAGCCCCCCCCGCAGCACGTTGATCGTAAAGGCGGTGTCCAGAAACGCCGCCTCGTCACCACGCGGATGCTGGCTGATCGCGGGGCCGACCCCCACGTCCGAAAACATCGCCAACCCGACCAGCACCACCGACACCAGCGCCATCCCACCGAACGCTTCGGGAAACAGCAACCGCGTCAGCACAAGGTTGGTGGCCAGCCGCACCACCTGCATGACGGCGTAAGACCCCGCCGTAAACGCCGACCCGCGCAGCGCCCTTGCGAACAATCCCCGGACTGGCGGCTGATTGGTTCCGACTTGCGGCATTCAAGGCCCCTTCTGACTGCGCGGACCCTAGGCGCAAGCCGTGCGGCGCGTCAATCGCCTGCAAGCGGCCCTGCTTATGGCTTAC
>CAZCFC010000208.1:0-5661 GCA_964497815.1 uncultured Cypionkella sp. | reverse complement strand
CTCGACCGCATCGGGCGTCAACAGGAATTCACCGTCGGCTTCATTGAACACAAGGCCGCTGTCCATCATCTGCTCCAACAACCCCACCACCGAAATCGCGTTCAGCAATTCCGCAAGCACCGAGGCGTTGCGCACGCGCACATTGCGAATGCGGGCAGTGCCGTCGTAATGGCCGGGCGTGGCGCGCGGGGTCAGTTGCACGTCCAGACTGCCGCCCCGCGCCGATGAGAATATCTTCGCCGCCGTCAGGGTTTGCCCTGCGTCATTGCTTTGCAGCCGGATTGCGCTGCCGTGGCGCGACGGGACAACCGTGCCTTTCACAGTGCCCATCCCATTGATGGCACTGATGAAGCTGCCGTTGACGCCACCCGCAAGACTGAAATCACCGCGAAAACTGGTCAGGCTTATGCTATCAGAGACGCGCAGCTGGTCCAGCCGCAGGTCAAGCGGGCTGCCGCCCTTGGCCGCTGATTTGCGGTCCGCTGCCGCCGGCATCCGCCGCAGATCGACCGATCCGCCCAGCACGGCCAGCCCCACCGCACGCCCGGCCCCGCGCCCGCGGATTTCAACCGGCCCGTCCAGCCAATCGCCCAGTTCAACCCTGTCGAACCGCGCAACGTCCAGACCGCCGCCCGGGCGCATGCTGACACTGCCGTTGGCCTTCAGGCCGGCGGCATCCAGCACCAGCCGCTCGACCTTGGGCGGCTGGCCCAGTTGCACCACGGCCTCCAGCCGGCCCCGCCCGGCGGCCGGTTTGCTCCACCCCAGTTCGGGAATGGTCAGGCCGATGCGGTTCAGATCGGACACCAGACGCAGCCGCCCCGGACTGCCCTTTACCAGATCAATTTCAACCTCGCCCTGCCCCTGCCCCGACACCATCCCGGCAGGCAAGCCCAGACCGAATTCCTCGGCCGTGCCTTGCGACAGGGTGACAGAGCCTTCGATCCGGGCGCGGCCCTTCTGATCGGGGGCAAAGCTTTGGGCGTAGGTCACGTCAAAGGGCACCGCGCCAATCAGGCCCTGTCCGGCAATGGTCAGGCCTTTGGGCGTAGCGGTAACCGCCAGGCTGTCGGCGGTGATCACCCGGTTCGGCACCACCCGGTCAGAGCGGAAATTGCTGACCGTGCCCACCACGTCATAGCTGACATCCTTCAGCGCGATCTTCTTTTGCAGCGGCATGCGCAGTTGCGTCCTGATCCGCGCGCTGCCCTCGCCCAAGGCCACCGGCTGTGCGGCCTTGGTCATGAAGTGAAACGGTGGCAGGTCCAGCAAGGACAAGGCCGCCGTCAGGCTGCTGTCGGTGGACAAGGTGATTTCTGCCATCGCCGGTTTGGCGGTGACGTCCGGCACCTTGAACACCGATCCGGCCATGTCGATCTGACCACCCTGCGGCGGCGTCACGGTGCCGCGCGACATCACCATCGTATAGGTTTGCCCATCAATCGTGGCATAGCCGTAACCGGCGTTGATCGGCGGCAAGGTGGTCAGAAAGCGCACATCGGCCTCGGCAAAGCTATAGCCCAGATGCAGGCGCGGCTCGGCCCCCGGTTCGATCCGCAGCGCCGCCTGCACATCGAAAAGCGCGCCTTTCAGCACATTGCGCCCGACCCAGCCGCGGGTATTGGGCAGCAATTTCATCGGCCACAACGCCAACAGCCGGTCATGGGCGATCTCGTTCAGCCCCAGATCGACCGCGGCTTTCCAGCCCTGTACGTCGGCACTGATGGTGCCTTTTGCCGTCAGACGGCGCTTGTCTTCGGCCAGCGTCAACTGGCCGATCTCAATCGAGAACGGCTCCAGCCGCAGGCGCAGATCCAAGGCTCCGGCGGAAAAGGTCACCGGTTCCTGAAACAGTCCATCCGGGTCCACCATCACCTGACTGAACTGCAACTGGGTCAAAAAGGCGGCGGGCAATTCGGTCGCCAGCCCGCCCTGAATGGCCGAGCCATCGGCGCGGGTCAGATAGCTGTGGCCGGTGGCTTTCACGCGCAACGACGGGCTTTGCACCGAAAACTCGGTCAGGTTGATGCGCCCTGCCGCAGGATCATAACGCAGCGACATCGCGGCGCGGTCAAAGTCGATAGGCTGCGCTTCGGGGCGGGGTTGCAGCGCGCCGCGTCCAAACTCAAGCTTGGCCTCCATCGCGGTGATGCCGCCTTCATCCAGCGTGGTGGCGATGCGGCCCGAAATCGGCGCGGTGACGATCCCGGCCCAGGCCAGCGGTGCCGCCTGAGAGGCGATGTCCTGCGCCGCCACCCCGTCGATCTGCGCCGTCACCCGGGCCGTCTGCGCGCCCTTTTCCGACACGATGCTGAACACCGCCCGCGCCGGGGCAGCCCCGCCACCCACCAACGAAAGCCCCAGTTCGGCGGCCAGTTCGGTGGCGCGGTTCTGCAGCGTCAGGCGGCCATCACCCACCTCCCAGACCCGGCCCGCGCGCTGATCGTTCAGGGTGATCGACAGGGCCTCGGCCTCGACCGTTTGCAGACTGGCGGCAATGGGGCTGGCGAAAAACGCATCCGCCGCATCGAACAGCCCGGCAAAGCTGGTGATCGGCGGCTGCATCCGCCCCGCCCCCAATGACAGATCAAACCGCCCGTCGCGATCACGCAGAATGGTCAGCTTGGCCCCGATCAGCCGCAGGCTGCGCGCCCGCACCTGACCGCGCAGCAGCGCCTGCGGATCCAGCGTCAGCCGCAGGTCGGGCAGTGTGATCATGGCCTGCCCGCCCTGCTTCAACAGCCGGATGTCTTGCAGGCGCAGACGTGGCACCCAATCGTAATCGACCGTGATCTCCATGCCGCCAATCGCCAGCGCGCCTTCGGGCAAGGCGCGGCCCAGATTGCGGTTCAGCCGGTCTTCGATTTCCACCACCGCCCAGAGCGGCAGGCCAATCGGCTTGCCCGACAGACCCAGCGCCGCAAAGGCCAGCGTCACCGCCAACATCAGCAAGAACAGCCGCGCGCCCAAACCGGTCCGGCGACGCTTGCGCGCGGGTTTTGGCGGGGGGCCGGATCTGGGGGCAGCGGGCGGCTTGGGCGGAAGGTCAGGCGTGACCTTGGGCGCGGCGGCGTCTGCGCTGTCGTCGATCTGCGCCTCCGCTGTCATACCCGTCTGCTTTCCCTGATGTGTCCCGACTGCGCGGGCTTGCCTTTATCTTTGACCGAAGGCAACTAGATCGCAAAGGGTTGATCCCACAAAAGGCAAGGAGCCGCCCATGATCACCACTGGCCAGACTGCCCCCGATTTCACATTGCCGCGGGATGGCGGTGGCACCATCACCCTGTCGGCGCTGCGGCCCGGCAAAGTGGTGCTGTATTTCTACCCCAAGGACGACACCCCCGGCTGCACGCTTGAGGCGCAGGATTTCTCTGCCCGGCTGGCCGCGTTCACCGCCGCAGGCTGCACCGTGATCGGCCTGTCGAAGGATTCGGTCAAGGCACATGACAAATTCTGCAAGAAGCACGGGCTGTCGATCGTGCTGGCCTCGGACGAGGCAGGGCAGACCTGCGAAGACTACGGTGTCTGGCTTGAGAAAAGCATGTATGGCAAAACCTATATGGGCATAGAACGCACCACCGTTCTGATCGACGGCGCGGGTCAGGTGGCGCGGGTGTGGAACAAGGTGTCCGTCAAGGGCCACGCAGACGAAGTTCTGGCGGCGGTACAGGCCCTATGACTTTGACGCAGGCCAACATCACATTGGCCGAAATGGCGGTTCAGGTGCTGACCTGCGCCGATGGTCGTGCCAAGGCCGCCCTGTCGCATGCCCACGCCGCCGCATGGCGGACGTCGCGTGCGGCAGGTGCCCCGCTGACCATCGGGCAGGCCACACCGCCCCTGCGCCCGGCCCGCCCCGCCAAGCCCGATCTGCTGGACCCGCGCGACGTGCCCCGCCGCCGTACCGGATCGCCCACCGGGCGCATCGCCCTGTTGCACGCGGTGGCGCATATCGAGTTGAACGCGATTGACCTGCACTGGGACATCATCGCGCGCTTTACCGATCATCCGATGCCCTTGGGCTTTTACGATGACTGGGTGAAGGCGGCGGACGAGGAATCCAAGCATTTCAACCTTTTGTGCGATTGTCTTGAGGCTGCGGGCAGCCATTACGGCGCGATGCCCGCCCATGCCTTCATGTGGCAAGCCGCCGAAGACACCGCGCAGGATCTGCTGGGCCGTCTGGCCGTTGTCCCGATGGTGCTTGAGGCGCGCGGGCTGGATGTCACGCCCGGCATGATCGACCTGTTCGCCAAGGCACAGGACGCCGGGGCGCTTGCCGCGCTGCAAACCATTTACGCCGAAGAGGTGGGCCATGTTGCCTATGGCTCCAAATGGTTCAACTGGCTGTGTGGACGGGCGGGGGATGATCCGAAAGAGGTCTTTCACAATCTTGTACGTTTGTACTTCCACGGCAACCTGAAGCCCCCCTTCAATGAGGAAAAGCGCGCCGAGGCCGGACTGCCTCCGGATTTCTACTGGCCACTGGTGGAAAAGGACGGCTTTGCTGCGCATTGATGGCGGCCCATATCGGCGGGTTCTTGCCGATATGGGCGGTATTCCGCCCCGTCTGGTCGGGGGTTTGGTCAAATTTGTTGCGACCGGCACGACCGGTGGCTAATCAATGCTAGTCCCGCCTGTGGGGCGTGCCATCCATCCTTTCAGCCCTGTGAAGCGGAATCGTCCAACGTGTTGACGCGCCTTGCCTATCGGATCCATACCACGCTTGAGCGGTATTTTCCTGAACAGCGGCTGTTCCTGAAGTCGGAAACCGACACCCGGTTCATCCGGCTGCGTCCGGTCACACAGGCCGTGGCGGTGACGGTGGGCGGGCTGGCCTTGGCATGGACCATTCTGGCAACCGCAATCCTGTTGATGGATTCGATCAGTGCCGGCACCTCACGCGAACAGGTGCTGCGTCAGCAGGCGCTTTATGAAGAACGACTGAATGCGCTTTCCGAGGACCGCGATCTGCGCGCCGATGAGGCGGCACGGGCACAGGAACGCTTCAATCTGGCGCTGACGCAGGTGTCCACCATGCAGGCGCGGCTGCTGGCCTCTGAGGACCGGCGGCGCGAACTGGAAACCGGCATCGACGTGATCCAGAACACCCTGCGCCGGACCATAAAGGAACGTGATGAGGCGCGCGGCGAAGTCGTGGCCGCAGCCGATCCCGGCACCGGGCGCAGCAGTGAAAGCCGCATGCGCGACACCGAGGCCACGCTGGAATATCTGACCGGCGCTTTGGGCGACACCGCGCAGCAGCGGGACGCGCTTGAAGGTGCGGCGCTGAAGGCGGATGAACGTGTTGCGCAGATTGCACAGGAAAAACAGGCGCTTGAACTGCGGAATGACCAGATATTCACCCAATTGGAAGAGGCCTTGACGGTTTCGGTCGAACCTTTGGAAAAGATGTTCAAGGCCGCGGGCATGTCGCCCGACGATCTTCTGGCGACGGTGCGCAAGGGCTATGACGGCCAAGGCGGGCCGCTGACACCGCTGTCCTTGTCCACGTCGGGGCAAAACCCGTCGCCCGAAGAGTTGCGCGCCAATGCCATTCTCAAGGGTCTCGACAATATGAACATGTACCGCATCGCGGCCTTCAAATCGCCGTTCTCGATGCCGGTGCGCGACGCGGTGCGCTACACGTCTGGCTTTGGT
>CAZCFC010000207.1:0-5768 GCA_964497815.1 uncultured Cypionkella sp. | reverse complement strand
TTGCTAAGCGCGCAGGTGCGGGCGGGGACGCATCTGGCCTGCATGGGGACGGACACCGTGGGCAAGCAAGAGGTTGAACCCGGGCTTTTGGCGCGGGCGACGGTGTTCACCGATGAGGTGACGCAATCTGTGACGCTTGGCGAGGCACAGCACGCGGTGGCGGCGGGACTGTTGCACGCGGTGGATATCACACCCTTGGGCGATGTGCTGGTGGGGCGGCACCCGGGACGGACAGCGGCGGATCAGATCACGCTGTTTGACGGCACCGGCGTGGGCCTGCAGGATCTGGCGGTGGCTGCGATGGCCGCGACCCGCGCCAGACAGCGCGGGTTGGGCATTGATGTGGCAGTCTAGGCCAGCGCCGCCGCTTTGGCATGCAAATGCGCGACAAGACCCGGATCAAGGTTCAGACGCGCGGCCAGCATCGCCAGATAGCCCTTTTCGGCGGGCGCTTCGGGGTCCACGACCAACAGAGATGCCGCGTAAATCTCGGCGGCTTCGGCGTTTGTGGTTGCCAAGGCCGCCAGACGGGCAAAATCCAAGGGCGCGTCAAGTTCTTCGGCCAGCAACGCCTGCGCCGCATCCCCCAAACCAAGACGGGGCAGGTGATCGGCAATGCGCGCACGTTCTGTCGGGGTGACATGGCCGTCAGCCTTGGCGGCGGCCACCATTGCCTGCAACAAGCGCAGCGAAAGGCTGTCTGCGGCCGCAGTGTCTTGCGGCATGAAACTGTCGTCAGGCTCCGGCAAGGTGGTCAGATCGTGCGGCGCGTCGGCGGCTTTGCCTGCCTTCCAGTCTTCGTATGCCTTGTAGGCAAGCCCTCCGATCAGGGCGGCGCCGCCAACCTTGACGCCGGACCCGATCAACCGTCGCGCGTTGCCCGACATCAGCACGCCCAACAAACCGCCCGCAATCGCACCTTTTGTCAGCGTCGACTGGGTGTTCCACGCCTCTTTGGCCTTGGCGGCCAGATCACTGGGCCGCTGTCCGCCCGTCAAATCTTTGACACTGTCGAGAAGGCCATCAAGGAAATTCGCCATCACCATCACTCCTGTCGAGGTCAGGGGAATATGGGAGGCCGGACGCCAGCCCACAAGACGGGCCTGGCAATGGCGGGCATCGAAGGGCGGCGTCCCTGGCGAACAACCGCCGGTGGCCCTGAAATACAAAACGCCCGCGACTTGCGCGGGCGTTCGGCAAGGCACAATGCCTGCAACGGGTATGAATTACTCAGGTGTTTCTTCGGTGGTGCCGTCCGAGCCGCCACCAGCAACTGCTGCCAGGGTCACGCCGAGCAGGAGGAGAACGAGCAGGCCGCCCGAGCTGCTGCTGGTCGGGCCGGCAACGACTTCCGGCTGCGGCTCAACTTCGACCGGCTCAATGCCGCCAGCGAAAGCGGATGTTGCGGAGACTGCGGTCAGAGCAGCCATAACGAACGAGGTGATTTTTTTCATGTCAGGTAGACTCCAATTTGGCAGAAAGCTGAGTAAACATTATACATGGATTGCCGAAAAGAAAAGCCCGGGGGTGATACAGTCACTGCTCTGCTGTGTCAAAAATGGCATACCCCACGCCCTGCGATATCCACTGACGGGACTTAACAAGGCGCTTCCCTTCTGAAAACCAGTAATCATTTGTGATCTTGCCCGCATCACTGCGGCAGGTTTCCTGCAAATGAGTTGAATTGGGCATGTTTTCATCTTTGGCAGCCAAAGCAACGGTGCAGTCATAGCTGCGACGAATCGGTTTATCAGCGCCATCCAGATAGTGATGGGTGCGGCCATGATCCGCCGCAAGCGCAGCCAAAGACGGAACAGCCGCCGACATCAGATCCATGCCAAAGCCGCGGGTCGAAATCAGGATCCCGTCCTGCAAGGCCACCTGCGCACCGTCCGTCGAGGCCCAAAGCTTTATATTGCTTTGGGTATCAAGCAGCTGCATCGGAAACTTGATGCCACGGGACACCAGCGTCATGGATATCTGCGGGCTGTCTTTTGGCGGTTTGACCGCCGACACCGCCGAGGGACCCGCGGCACGCGCCATTGCGGCCTTTACCAAGGGCGAGGCACAGCCTGCCAGTGTGGCACACAGACACAGGCCAAGCGCCAGTCGGGACAAAGGTTGAAGCGTCATTTCCAGAACCTTCCCCATTCCGCATCCAGCGAACCGCTGTGGTATTCCCGCACGGTGTCATAAAGCCGCCCATCGACATCCAGTCGCGCCCCGCCATCCCGTAAAATCGGGCGGATGGTATTTTTGTAGGACTTGGTGGTTTGTTTGCCAGTGGCCCATGCAAATGGGATCTCGATGCGGATGCCCTTGTCAAAAGACCCTTCGCCAAAATCATCGAATGGCACGTCGGTCAGGGTCGCGAATGCACCAATTTTCCAGCCATTGGCAAATTCACGGTCCAGCGCGATGGTGGCACCGAAATCTCCGGCAAGATAGCGCCCGACATCGACCTGCGCGAGGAAGCCATTATTGAAACTGTAATAACCCGAGATATGACCCGTCACGATGCCGTAATCCTGAAACCCGAACTTTTGGTCAAAATCACGCTGTTTTGCGTAATTCAACTCAAGCCCGACCGCGTAGGGTTTATCGACCTGCTTCCACAGCAATTCGCCCGAAACACCGCCATACATCCGCTCAAGATAACCGACAGTGACGCGGCTGTACAAATCAGGCGCGGGTTTGGCGTACCAGGCCAATGTCAGCGTTTCCAGCGAGGTATCCCCTTCGCGGTCGTAGATGTTTGAATCGCTGCGCACATGCGGCAGGATCGAATCGGACACCCGATCAGAGCTGCCCAGGTTGCCCGCAAGCTTCTGGGTGACAGACCCCGACAGCACCAAGCCGGGGGCAATGTCATAGCGCAGATTGGCGCGAATTCCGACGCCGATTCGCAGCGGGTTGTCAGGATCAAACAAGGCGGTGCGAACATAGGGCGCGAAACCCCAATCCAGCTTGGGGTACAGCCCCTTGCCCATCACGGTTCCATCCGGCTGCGCGTTGGCCAGGGTCACGATTGCAGAGCGGTCACGCATGGTGGCATCCTGGCCCGGCGCGAATTCCAGATCGGCCAGGTCAGCGCGTTGCAGCACCACCTTTGACAGCGCCATCCCGTCACTGACCGGCACCACTTCAAACACCCGGACAGACGGAGGCAAAGTGGCGGCCATGGCGCGCGCTGTGCGGCCAATTGCCTGCGCTCCGCTGTCGATGCGGGTGTTGCGGATGCGCACTTCGGCACGGCTGCCGTCTACAGAGATTGATTCGATGACGATGCCGTCAACCCGCAGCAGCCCCTGCATCTTGTCACGTACGGCAGTGACGGTCACAGGCGAAGACACATCTTGGTCTGTCCAGCCCAGATTGCCCCGGATCGGCAACGGACCAGCGCCAATTTGCCCGCCTGCCGGACTTTGTCTGGGATCCAGCACCACCTGCGCCGAAAAGCCAACCTCGCTTCCGTAAAGGGAATACAGGCCCAGGCGCAGCATTTTCGCGGCCTGATATTCCACCCCGAAATTGAAGGGGCTTTTGCGGTCGAAGGTGCCGCGCTCTCCGGCCTCTGAGGTGTAGGCGTCGGACGAATATTCAACTTTCAGTCCAAACTTCTTGGTCACCTGCCACTCAAGTCCGGCAAAAGGTGCGGCATCGCCCTTGAACCATTGGCCCAGACGCAGCGTGCCGCCCTTGCCGAAATCAACCGGCGGACGCGGGCCAAAGGGCGCACCAATGGCCCCATAGCTGCCGAACCGGCCCCAGCCCAAACCGGCTGTCACCTTGACCTTGCCGCCAAAGGATTTGGTCGCAACAAGGTATTCACCGGCAAGAAGGCCCGTGCCCACAATGTCCTGAAAACCCACGGCAACGGCCGGTACGTACTGACTTTCCTTCACAATCTGGTAGCGAAGGTCAAAACTGCGGTCGTAGTTGATCGCCAGCGGGGACGGCAGCACATCGTCCCAATTGCGCATCGACGTATAGCGGAAACTGCCCGACAGACGCGGCGTCATCTGAAAGGTGACGGTGGTGCGGCCAATGGGGCCAAAGGACGACTTGGTGATCGAAAGCGTCCCATCGGACTGACTTTCGCCACTTGGCATGTCGATCAGACCTGTCACCCCCGAAAACGCCAAAGTCGGACGCATTTCGGCAGGTGCTGACGTCGCTCCCAACAAGATGGCTGTCGCGCTGCCAAGAAGTGCCAGTTTTGCCGTCATGTCCTGAAACCTTACACGCCAAATGATCCCGAACCCAGACCGGGCCTGATCCGTCATAAGCCAAGTGGTCGTTCGATGCCACATGCGATAGCCGGAAAATTCAAGGCCAATGGGTTTGTGCCAACAGCCATTGGTGCAGCCATGCCGATCAGCCCCGCACCAGCATCAGACGATTGAAATCTGCAGCCGGGACCTTCACATCGTCAGCCTCGCCTGCCCAGCCATGATCGACGATGTCATAGTGCGGCTGATAACCGGTCTGAGCGTCGATCAGCAAAGTGCGGATGCGCGCAACGTCGTTGCGGTCACATGCGATGGCCAGTTGGTCCAGTGTGCTGGACAGATGCTCGACCGTCAGGCAGATCTCGGTTGCGGTCATGATGCGCGGATGGGCAGTGTGCTGCGGATTGTTGCCGATCAGCAGTTCTTCATACAGCTTTTCGCCCGGACGCAATTGGGTGAAGGTGATGCCGATTTCTCCGGGCCCGGTCTTGACCGACTCGGGCGTCGAGAAAAGTATCGGTTTCAGCCCATGCAGGCGCGCCATCTGTGCCGCCAATTCCGCGATCCGCACCGGGTCACCCATGTCCAGAACAAACACGTCGCCGCCCTTGGCCATGGCACCCGCCTGAATGACCAACTGCGCGGCTTCGGGTATCGTCATGAAAAAGCGGGTGATTTCCGGATGCGTCACCGTGATCGGCCCACCGGCCGCGATTTGGCGCTGAAACAGGGGGATCACCGATCCGGATGATCCAAGGACATTGCCGAACCGCACCATTGATACCGTCGTGCCAAAGTTGCGCGGCGATTTTGCCAGCGATTGACAGACCAGTTCCGCCAACCGCTTGGATGCCCCCATGACATTGGTCGGCCGCACGGCCTTGTCTGTGGAAATCAGGATGAAAGCCTCTACCCCCGCGGCAAGGGCGGCTTCGGCAACGGTCATGGTGCCAAAGACGTTGTTGCGGATGCCTTCGACCACGTTGTGCTCGACCAGAGGCACATGTTTGAATGCAGCCGCGTGATAGACAGTCTGTACCTTGAAAATCCGCATCGTGCGCTCGACCCGGCGCTGCACCTGAACCGAGCCCAGAACGGGACTGATCTTCACATCCATCCCATGCGCGGCGGAATAGGCGATCAGTTCCTGTTCGATCGAATAAAGCGCAAGTTCCGACAGTTCGAACAGCACAAGCTGGCGTGGCGACTGGCGCAAGATCTGGCGGCACAACTCGCTGCCGATGGAACCGCCCGCCCCTGTCACCATCACCACCTTGCCGCGAATATTGGCGGACAGCAGATTGGTCTGCGGTGCGATGGGATCACGGCCCAGCAAATCCTCGATTCCAATTTCGTTCAATTCGTCGATTCGCGCCTTGCCGGTCAGAATATCGTCCAGACCGGGAATCGTGCGCAGGTGCAGCGGATAGCCCTCCAGTGATTTCAATATCTCGCTGCGGCGGGCTTTGGTGGCCGAAGGCAGCGCCAGCAGAACGGCCTCGATGCCGGTGGACTGAATCAGAACATCAATATGAT
>CAZCFC010000206.1:0-5833 GCA_964497815.1 uncultured Cypionkella sp. | reverse complement strand
CGTCCAGAATCGAAAACATGCCCCATGAATACAAAGGCAGCAACACAACCGTCCACCCACCCACCCATGCCCCCAGAACCGCCACCGGAATCAGGCCAAGCGACAACCAGAACGGCAAGGCGTTTTGCAGTCGTTGCACCTCTGATCTGGGAATGGTTGTCATGTCGACCTCGGTTTGGGATGCAGTTTATCGCAAAGCCTGCAAGGCTCAACGCGGTGTATTGGCCTTTGCCGCAAGGTCATGGGCCTTGCGCATCAGCGTTGGCAGATCGCTGGCACGCAAAGATGGCTGGAATGCGCCGCGCGTCGGGTTGCCTGCGGTTTGGGCCGTAAAAACCTGCAAGATCAGATGGAAATGGGTGAAGGTGTGGCGCACCTCACCGTGATGGGCCCAATCGGCAACAAGCGGCTCTCCCAGACCCGAGCCATCCCAACCATCGGTGGGAAAGGCCAAGGTGCCGCCCAACAGACCCCGGTCAGGACGACGTTCCAGCAGCCAGGCGCCGTTGGGATGCCGGGCGATCCAGACGCTGCCGTGCCGCGTGGGCTTCACCGCCTTGGGCAGCTTGCGCGGCAGATCGGCCTGAACCCCCAACGCGCGCGCCCGGCACAGATCAGACAGCGGGCAGATGCCACAAGCCGGGCTGCGTGGGGTGCAGATGGTCGCGCCCAGATCCATCACCGCCTGGGCATAGTCGCCGGGGCGCAGCGAAGGCGTCTCGCGGGCGGCCAACCGGGTCAGTTCCGGCTTGGCGGCGGGAAGCGGCTGTTCCACCGCGAACACCCGCGCCATCACCCGCTCTACGTTGCCATCCACAACCGTTTCCGGCGCATCAAAGGCAATCGAACCGATCGCCGCCGCCGTATAGGGCCCCACCCCCGGCAGCGCCAAAAGCCCTTCCCGCGTGGCTGGAAACACCCCGCCATGATCCGCCACCACAGCCCGCGCGCAGGCCAACAGATTGCGGGCGCGGGCGTAATAGCCAAGACCGGCCCATTCGGCCATCACCTCGGCGTCGGCCTCGGCGGCCAGGTCGGCCACCGTAGGCCAGCGCGCGGTAAAGCGTTGAAAATAGGCACGCACAGCGGCCACGGTGGTTTGCTGCAGCATCACTTCGGACAGCCAGATGCGATAAGGATCGGGCCGTACCCCACGCGCCCGGTCGGCAGGCCCCACGCGCCATGGCATGACCCGCGCATGGGCGTCGTACCAGTGCAGCAAACGCTGGCTCACATTGGTGTCACGCAATCTTTATTCCCCTGATACGGTGCCCACTGGCGGCACGGGCACTTTGGCGGATAGAATAGCACTGAACCAAGGCAGGACCAGATGGCCCGTACCCCCGCCCCGATGCCCAACCCCACCCGCCGCGTGCGGGGATTTGAAGCGGCCTCGGGTCTCTTGAAGACCCAGGTGCGTCTTGCGGGGGAATCGCGCGGCTTTGCAGTGACGCGGCTGTTGACCCATTGGACCGAAATCGCCGGCGAGGACATGGCCCGCGTCACCCGGCCGGTAAAGGTGGGTTATGGCCGTGAAGGCATGGGGGCCTCGTTGACCCTGCTGACCACGGGGTCAATGGCGCCAATGGTGGAAATGCAGAAGGAAAAACTGCGGGAAAAGGTAAACGCCGTCTATGGTTACGCCGCCATCTCGCGCATTCTGCTGACCCAGACCGCCAGCACCGGATTTGCCGAAGGGCAGGCCGAATTCATGCCAGCCCCAAAGGCGAAACCCGCACCCGACCCGGCCTTGCAGCAAGAGGCGGCCCGCACTGCCGCACCGATCCGCGACGAAGGGTTGCGGGTGGCTCTTGAAGCGCTGGCACAAAACATTTTAACTCGGCGAAAATCGAAGGAAAGCTGAACCATGGCTAAGAAACTGGGCATTGCCGCGCTGTCGCTGGTGATCATGGGGGGCGTTGGCCTCTGGGCGGCAGGCAGCAACACGCCGGAAATGTCGGCACTGGCGCCTCTGGCCGCAGATGCACAGGAAACGACAGCACCTGCTTCTGCGATTGAAATCAAAGACTTCACGCTGGGGGCCACCGATGCAAAGGTGAAACTGACCGAATATGCCTCGTTCACCTGCCCGCATTGCGCCAACTTTCACAGCGATGTATTCGGCAAGCTGAAGACAGACTACATCGACACCGGAAAAGTGCTGTTCGAATACCGCGAGGTCTACTTTGACCGCTACGGCCTGTGGGCGGCAATGATGGCGCGCTGCGGGGGCGAGATGCGTTATTTCGGCATCACTGACATTCTGTTCGATACCCAAAAGGAATGGGCTGCCTCGGAAGATCCGAACGTTGTCGTTGAAAACCTTAAGAAAATCGGTCGTACGGCTGGGATGGACGATGCCGCGCTTGACATATGCATGAAGGATTCGGTGATGGCCGAAGCACTGGTTGCGCATTTCGAGACGAACTTCAAAGCTGATGGCATCGAAGGCACGCCGTCCATTCTGATCAACGGGGTCAAGCATCCGAACATGAGCTATGAAGACCTGAAAGTGGTGCTTGACGCCGAGTTGGCCAAGTAAATGGCCACCCCTCTGGCGGGCATCAAAGTCATTGAATTGGCTCGGATTTTGGCTGGCCCATGGGCTGGCCAGACTTTGGCCGACCTTGGAGCTGATGTGATCAAGGTCGAAGCCCCCGAGGGCGACGATACCCGCCGCTGGGGCCCCCCGTTCATCGAACGCGACGGAGACAAGACCGCCGCCTATTTCTATGCCACCAACCGGGGCAAGCGATCTATCACTTGCGATTTCCGCACAGCCGAAGGGCAAGATGTGGTGCGCAAACTGGTTGCTGATGCCGATGTGTTGATCGAAAACTTCAAGGTCGGCGGGCTGGCGAAATATGGGCTGGACTACGAATCCTTGCGGGCCGTGAACCCGCGCCTGATCTACTGTTCGATCACCGGATTTGGCCAGACCGGGCCTTATGCGCATCGGGCGGGCTATGATTTCATCATCCAGGGCATGGCCGGAGTGATGTCTGTCACGGGCGAGCCAGGGGGGCAGCCGCAGAAGGTAGGAGTGGCGGTTACTGACATCTTTACAGGCGTTTACGCCGCGACGGCGGTGCTGGCGGCATTGGTGCAAAGAGGTGTTTCGGGCTTGGGTCAGCACATCGACATGGCTTTGATGGATGTGGCGACCAGCATCATGGCCAACCAGTCGATGAACTATCTGGTGTCGGGCAAACCGCCGGGGATGATGGGCAATGCGCACCCTAATCTGGCCCCCTATGCCGTGTTCGATTGCGCCGATGGCTGGATCATTCTGGCCACCGGAAACGACGGCCAATATCGGCGGTTGTGCGGCATTCTGGGGTTGGAAGATATGGCGCAAGCCGTTGATTTTGCGACCAATGCCGACCGGATTGCCAACCGGGTCGAGATGACCCGCCGCATCACCGAAGCCACGACGCGGTGGCAAAAGGCCGATCTTCTGGCGGCCTGCGAGGCCCAAGGCGTGCCTGCCGGGCCGATCAACGATCTGGCCGAGGTGTTTGCCGATCCGCAGGTGCTGGCACGTGGGATGCAGATCGCACCCGAGGGCGTGCCGGGGGTGCGGTCGCCCATGACCTTTTCAGGGGCCGAGCTGGCGTTGGACCGACCTGCGCCAAAGCTGGGCGAGCATCAGGATGATGTTTTAGGCTAACAGGTTGCGGACGCTGGATTAATCAGAAAACCGGCACCTGAAACAAGCGGCGGTTTTCTGTCGGCTTTGCGTCTTTTCTTTGTCCATACAGCGTCCGGACGCGCGGTGGCTTGGCGCGGCGTTAACCAAGCCAACCTCAGTTGAAGCGGTTGTCGCGCGGGAAGCCACGCGGGGCCATGCGGCCTGCGGTGGCGCGGGCCGCACTCCATTCGCCCAGATCGGTTTCGGTGCGGGTGCGCCCCGCCGGATCTTTCCATGACAGGCCCGAGGCCAGCACAAAAGTGGTCACGTCGGACAGGCCGCCGTCCTTGTACTTTTGCAGACGCACGCCCTTGCCCTTGGCCATTTCCGGCAGTTCGGACAGCGGGAACACCAGCACTTTGCGATTGTCACCGACAACGGCCACATGGTCGCCCGCGACCTTGCGCACAACGGCGGTTTTCACGCCAGCGCCCAGGGTCAACACCTGTTTTCCGGCACGTGTCTGGGCCAACACCTCGTCCGAGGTGACAACGAAACCGTCCCCCGCCGTAGACGCCACCAGCAGCTTTTCACCGGGCCGGAAGATTTGCAGATCGACGATTTCGGAATCGTTTGGCAGATCGACCATCAGCCGCACAGGTTCGCCCATGCCGCGACCGCCGGGCAGGTTGACGCCGATCAGGGTGTAGAAACGGCCGTTCGCGCCCACCAGCAGGATTTTATCGGTAGTTTCGGCGTGGAAGGTGAACCGCGCCGAATCGCCGTCCTTGAATTTCTGTTCGGTCGCCAGATCGACATGGCCCTTCAAGGCGCGGATCCAGCCCATCTGGCTGCAGATCACGGTGATCGGCTCACGTTCGATCATCGCCTCGAAGCTGACTTCTTCAACCTCGCCCGCGTCGGCAAAATCGGTGCGGCGTTTGCCCAGAACCGTGTCTTTGCCGAACCGCTTGCGGATGTCGTCCAGTTCGGTGCCGATCTGTTTCCACTGCAGCGCGTCGCTGTCCAGCAAAGCCGCAAGGCCGGCGCGTTCCAGCTTCAGCGCATCGCGTTCGCGGATCAGTTCCATCTCTTCCAGACGCCGCAAGGACCGCAGGCGCATGTTCAGGATGGATTCAGCCTGCAATTCGGTCAACACGCCATCGCCCGGCACCGGGGGAACGTAGTCCTTTTCCGACATGGCGCGGGCGTGCGTGCGCCCCCAGTTTTCGGCCATCAAGGCCGCCTTCGGGTCATCATCATACCGGATGATGTCGATGACGCGGTCAAGGTTCAGGAAGGTCAGAATGAAGCCTTCCAGCACCTCAAGCCGATGGTCGATCTTCTCGACCCGGTGGGTCGAGCGGCGTTTCAGCACTTCGCGGCGGTGGTCAAGGAAGGCGCGCAGAACCTCTTTCAGGCTGCACACTTTCGGAACGCGCCCGTCGATCAGAACGTTCATGTTCAGGCTGAAGCGGCTTTCCAGATCAGAGGCCTTGAACAGCGCCGCCATCAGCATGTCGGCCTCGACCGTCCGCGACCGCGGTTCCAGCACGATGCGGATGTCATCTGCGGATTCATCGCGCACATCGGCCAAAAGGGGGATGCGTTTGGTCTGGATCAGTTCGGCCAGCTTTTCGATCAGCTTGGATTTCTGCACCTGATAGGGGATCTCGGTGATGATGATCTGCCAGGTGCCACGCCCCAGATCCTCGACATGCCATTTCGCGCGGGTGCGGAACGATCCGCGCCCGGTACGATAAGCCTCAAGAATTGCGGCGCGGGATTCGACGATCACACCGCCCGTGGGGAAATCGGGGCCGGGGATCAGGGCAACCAGCCCTTCATCGGTGATCGCAGGGTCGGCCATCATGGCGTGGCAGCCGTTGATCAGTTCCTCAAGGTTGTGCGGCGGAATGTTGGTGGCCATACCGACGGCGATGCCCGACGAGCCATTGGCCAGCAGATTCGGAAAAGCGGCGGGCATCACCACCGGTTCCTCTAGCGTGCCATCATAGTTCGGGCGGAAATCGACGGCGTTTTCCGTCAGACCTTCCATCAGGGTTTCGGCAATCGCGGTCAGGCGCGCCTCGGTATAGCGCGAGGCCGCCGGGTTATCGCCGTCGATGTTGCCAAAGTTGCCTTGTCCGTCCACCAGCGGGTAGCGGACGTTGAAATCCTGCGCCAGACGCGCCATCGCGT
>CAZCFC010000205.1:0-5839 GCA_964497815.1 uncultured Cypionkella sp. | reverse complement strand
AACCCTGGCCCAAAACCTGCTCAACCGCGCAGGAAACGGGTTTTTTCGCTGAGCTTATTGCGCGCATGTCGGTTCCGTACGCGCGATGTGGGACAGGAATTCGCGGATCAGATTGGCGACCTGCTCGGGGGCCTCTTCGTGGACCAGATGCCCAAAGCGCGGCAGATTGATCCATTCTGCGTGCGGCATCGCCGCCGCCGCGCGCTTTGACACCACAGGCGGAACGGCCTTGTCACCTGCTGCGGTGACAAGCAGGCAGGGCGTGGTTTGCCTTGGCAAGCGCTGCATCAGCCCATCCAGGTTCCATTGCGCCATCATCGCCAAAGTGGCCGCAACATGATCCGGTTGCCGCAGCAGATGCAGATATTGCGCCTCTCCTGCAGCATCAATCGTCGAACCGGTTGAGGCCAGCAACTGTCGGACCTGATGTGGGGTGCCCGCCAGCTTGCTGAACAGTCGCGGCACCAGCGGCAGCCGGGTCAGAATATTGGCCAACATCGGGAACAGCCATCCCGCCACCCCGTCAAACCCGCCCAAGGCAGCGTTGATGCCGATCACCGCCTTCACATTCACCATTTCCGCCAGACGCAGCGCAACAGCGGCCCCTGCCGAATGACCGATGACGGCAAAGGGTGGCCAGTGTTCTTGTAGCGCCAAAGCGGCGATGTCCCTGGCCATGGCGTCCAGATTGCTGCGGCTGCGATCCCCCATGATGCTGAACCCCTGACCGGGCAAGTCCAGCACAAGCAGACGATGGTCGGCCTGCAGCAGCGGGATCAGGTGGCGAAAGCTGTGGGTTGCCCCGCCCGCACCGTGCAGCAGTAACAGCGGTGGGCCAGTGCCGATGTCTTGCAGATGCCACAGATGCGGGCCGCAACGGATCTGGCGTGATGCGGTGCGAAACGGCCAATCTGCGGGGATCATGGGCGCGCGCATCTATGCCCCCATCGCCGCGTGCAGCACAGCCGACAACCGATGTGCATCTGCGCGTGGCAACGGCAGATAGGTGGCATCAAGGCTGCCGGACAGGCTTTTCAGCGCAGGTTGTGGCCTGTTGGCAATATCCAGCACCAGCGCAGGAATGCCCGTTGCCGCGATCAGTCGGGCCAGTCGCTGTGCATCGGCCTCGGCCAGGTCGCGGTTTGGACTGCCGTCCAGCGCGATGTTGCCACGGCCATCCGTCAGCAGGGCGATGGTGGGGGTCATGCCACGCGAGCGGGTTTGCAGGCCCAGGTCGAAGGCCATGCGCAGACCGGCGGCCAATGGGGTGCCGCCTCCGCCAGGCAGGCCGGACAGGCGGCGTTTGGTTTGTACCAGGGATCGGGTGGGCGGCAACAACAGTTCTGCAGTCCGCCCGCGAAAGGCGATCAGTGCCACATGGTCGCGCCGCGCATAGGCCGCCGCCAGCAGCAGTTCCACCGCACCTTTTGCCTCGGCCAGCCGCGACAGCGCCGATGAACCCGAGGCGTCCACCACGAAAATCAACACCCGATCAGAGGTTTCCTGATACCGCTTCAGGCGCAGGTCGGACTGGCGGATTTCCAGCCGACTGGCGTCGGGCGTGCGACGGCGCAGGGGTTGCCAGGGGGCTGCCGCGCGCAGGGTGGCCACCAGATCAAGTCGCTTGCCAGAGCCCAGGGTGCCGGGGCGGGGCGGCAGGGGGCGGCCGCGGTGGTTGCCCTTGCGCGCAGCCCCGGTGCCGCCGCTGCCTTTGGCCATGCGGGCCGCCTTGCCGGCAATCAGCCGCGCCAGCAAATCGGTGGGCAGGGCGGCGCGGACCGCCTCAAGCATGATTTCATCCGGGATTTGGTCTGACTGCGGTTCGGGCTGTTCGACGTCGGACGCGCCGGGGTCAGGCGGGGGCGGGGCTTCGCGCTCGGCGGTTGGTTCCGGCAGGTCGCCGCGATGGGCCAGCGTCAGTTCGGCGGCGTGGCGCAGGGTGGTGTCAGACGCCACCGGCTCATCCCGCCATGCGGCCAATGCACGGGCCACAGACAGTGCCAGCATCGGTGCGCGCAGGCTGGCGATGCCCATGGCGGCGGCAACGGTGGTCAGGCTTTCCATGGCCTGCGCCGGCAGGCGGGTGTGTGGCAGGCGCGCCCGGGCGGCAGCGATCTGGTGGGGTGGCAGGTGCAGCGGTTCGGTTTCAGACCAGACCAGACTGTCCAGAGACACGAAAAGGCCCAGCCGATCCGCCAGTGCAGGGGGCAGTGTTTCGTCGGCCTCGGCCCCTTCATCCAGCGTGATCAGGCAGGGGCCGGGGGTGTCAAGCCAGCGGGCCAGCCGCGCCGACAGACCGGGGGGGCAACGTTCGGCCATGGTCAGGACAAGGGGCGCATCCCGGGAAAGCAGGCCGTCGCTGTGGCGCAACTGACCTGCCGAAAGTGTTGCGGCCAGATCAACGCCGCCGAACAGCGCTATGTCATCAATGCCGGGATGGATGCGGCGGGCCGGAGGCAGGGCGGCGGTGATGCGGTCCCGCACCGGGCCTGCGCGGGCGCGCAGCCAAAGGCCCCTGACCCCAGCGGGATCAACCGCCAGAACGGCCAAAGCCGCGCAGGCGCGCGCCCATGGGGTCAGTGGGTCTGTCACGGCAGGATTTCGGCAACGGTACGGCTGACGCGGGCCCCTGATCCGGCCTCATCCAGCGGATCACGCCGCAGGCGATGGCCAAGGGCACTGCTTGCCACAGTCTTCAGATGGGCGCGGCCGACGGTATCGGCGCCTTCAAACGCCGCTTGCGCCCGGGCGGCACGCAGCAACGTCAGTTCGCCGCGCAAGCCGTCCGACCCCAGGGCGATGCACAGCGCCGCGCAATCGTGCAGCACCCCGCCCGGCGTTTTCAGGCCGGGAAGGGCGGCGCGGGCGGTCAGGATCTGCTTGCGCAGGGCGCTGTCCTTGGTCCGCCATTTCTTCATGAAGGCGGCATTGTCGTTTTCATAGGCATCGCGGCGGCGCATCACCTCGACCCGAGTCGCGATGTCCCGCGGAGAGGTGACGTCCACCGACAGACCAAAGCGGTCCAGCAGTTGCGGGCGCAACTCGCCCTCTTCGGGGTTGCCCGACCCCACCAGCACAAAGCGCGCGGGGTGGCGGATCGAAAGTCCTTCGCGCTCTACCACGTCTTCGCCCGATTGGGCCACGTCCAGCAGCAGATCGACGATGTGATCCTCCAGCAGGTTGACCTCGTCTATGTACAGATAGCCCCGGTTGGCGCGGGCCAGAAGCCCCGGTTCAAACGCCTTTTCCCCCCGCGTCAGGGCGCGTTCTATGTCCAAAGCGCCCACAACGCGGTCTTCGGTCGCCCCCAGCGGCAGGTCGATCACCGGGGTGGGGCGTTTGACGATCTTGCCCGTTGCCTGCGCCCAGGCCGGCACATCCTCCATCCGCGCGGAATTCACCGGACAACCCTCGACCGCCGAAATCTCGGGCAGCAACGCAGCCAGGGCCCGGACGGCCGTCGATTTGCCAGTACCGCGATCCCCGAACACCAGAACGCCGCCGATGCCCGGATCAATCGCGGTCAGCACCATTGCCTGCTTCATGGCCTCTTGGCCGACAATCGCGGAAAACGGGAAAGGTTGGCTCATGCCGCGTCCTTCATCTTCAGCGGCCGGATGCCGCCCCAGGTGCCCCAATCGTCCAGGATGCGAAAGCGGGCGTAAAGCTCTTCGGCAAACCAGCCTTCGGCCCGGACCGCCTGAATGGCGCGGCCATGTGGGCCATCGCCGCGCGCGAAATGCGCCATGCTGGCGGCGTCGGGCCAGATCGAGAACGTGATCTGATGCAGCAAGGGCATTTCACCGATGCCGATCTTGAAGATGACATTCGGGTCCTGCCCGATGGCTGCCGAAATGTCCGGCACCCGCCGCCAGAAGCGCAGGAAAGTGCTGGCGCGCATGCTGGCGCGGGTCAGGGCCACGATGGGGCCGATGTTTGGGGGGCCAACGTTTGGGGGGCCGCCGTTCGGGGTGCCGATATTGGCGGCAGTGGTGGCGGTGAACGGGGCCACACCAGACCATAGCCCGCGCGCCGATGTGGGTTCCAGCAGGATCGTCCAGCTTTCAACCGCGCGCGCGCGCCAGCGGCGGAACACCGGCGCGTCGTTGATGCGGTCGCGGGCGGTTTCGGCATTGGGCCAGGTGGCCAGTATGGCCCAGACGGCGGTGTTGGGCCTGGGGGTAAAACCTTCTCCTGTGCCCGATCCGCACAGCTTCCAGAACCCCACCTCTGGCATGCGCCACAAAGACAGCCGTGCCGCGCCCATTTGCCCCAGAACCCAAAGCCGGGCGGGCAGCGAGGCGAACCGGAACAGGGACAAACTTACGGTATTTATGGCGGGCCTCTTGCATAGGTGTCAGATCAGTCTGACAGTATTTGCGGCGGCTGCAAAGTAAAATGGCTGATTTCCGCAGCGAAAATGCACGTATTGTAAATTACACTAGACAGTATATCGTACACATATGCTGACAGAGTCTCCCCCCTCCCGCAGTCGATCCCCCGCTGATTCCGGTGTGGATGCCATCGTGATCGGTGCCGGTTTGGGTGGCCTTGCTGCAGCGATGCGATTGGGCGCCAAGGGCTATCGTGTCACAGTGATTGACCGGCTGGACATGCCCGGCGGGCGCGGCAGTGCGATCACGAAAGGTGGCCACCGCTTTGATCTGGGGCCGACGATTGTAACGGTGCCGCAGGGCTTGCGCGATCTTTGGGCGGTCTGCGGGCGCGACTTTGACCGCGATGTCGACCTGCGCGCGCTGGATCCGTTCTATGAAATCCGCTGGCAGGACGGCAGCACCTTTACCGCCCGCCAGTCCACCGAGGCGATGCGGGCCGAAGTGGCGCGGCTGGCTCCGGGGGATTTGCCCGGCTATGACCGGTTCCTGAAAGACAGCGAGCGGCGTTATTGGTTCGGGTTCGAAGATCTTGGCCGCCGATCCATGCATCGCTTTGCCGATCTGCTGAAGGTGCTGCCCACCTTTGCCATGCTGCGGGCCGACAAATCGGTCTACGCCCATGCCGCCAGCCGGGTAAAGGATGAACGGCTGCGATTCGCACTGTCCTTCCATCCGCTGTTCATCGGCGGCGACCCGTTTCACGTCACCTCGATGTACATCCTTGTCAGCCACCTTGAGAAGGAATTCGGGGTCCATTACGCGATGGGCGGCGTGGGCGCGATTGCGCTGGCGATGGCGGGGGTGATTGTGGCGCAGGGTGGGGCACTGCGGCTGAATGCCGAAGTGGACGAGATCTTGATCGACCATGGCCGCGCCACGGGCGTGCGCCTTTCTGATGGACAGGTGCTGTCTGCCGATGTCGTGGTGTCGAACGCCGATGCGGGCCATACCTATGATCGCCTGTTGCGCAACCATCCCCGCAAGCGATGGCATCCGGCCAAGCTTGCGCGCAAGCGGTGGTCGATGGGGCTGTTCGTCTGGTATTTTGGCACCAAGGGCACGCGGCTGAAATGGCCGGATGTGGGGCACCACACCATCGTCGTCGGGCCGCGCTATAAAGAACATATCCGCGATATCTTCATCCGCGGAAAGCTGGCCGATGACATGAGCCTTTATGTCCATCGGCCTTCGGTCACTGATCCCTCTGTGGCACCTTTGGGTGATGATACGTTTTACGCCCTGTCGCCCGTGCCGCATCTGGGGATCGGGGAAACGGATTGGAACGCGCAGGCAGAACCCTACCGCCAGAAGATGCAAAAGATGCTGGAAGATCGTCTGTTGCCCGGTCTTGGCGACCACTTGTCGGAACAGCTGGTGTTCACGCCGAACAGCTTTGAGACGCGCTATCTGTCGCCCTATGGCAGCGGCTTTTCCATTGAGCC
>CAZCFC010000204.1:0-5883 GCA_964497815.1 uncultured Cypionkella sp. | reverse complement strand
CAGCGATCGGCTTCTGGGCCTGACGCTTGGTGCCGACGAACAGGATGCGGCCGCCCTTGGCGACGGTATCACGCACGACTTTCAGCGCCTGATCCAGCATCGGAACAGTTTGCGTCAGGTCGAGAATGTGGATGCCGTTGCGGTCGCCGTAGATGAACTCGCCCATGCGGGGGTTCCAGCGGGCGGTCTGGTGGCCGTAGTGAACGCCTGCTTCAAGCAGCTGACGCATGGAAAACTCAGGAAGAGCCATGTCTTATCCTTTCCGGTTTCAATCCTCGGCAAAGCTGTCTCAGACCTGATGGTCCAACCGGCGGACGATTCGGGATTTCTCCCCGTAAAGCCCAAGCCCTGCCTGTGAAGTGTGCCGCCTATACGGCTGGCGGGGTGGAAACACAAGCCGCAATCGACCCGACGCGATGCCCCGTCGCCAAACCCGTCGCCAAACCCGTCGTCAAACCCGAATGCACCCTATAACCCGGCCATGAACTGGTCAAAGCGATGCCCTTGCGCAGGTCTGCCCGTACCGAAGGCCAACGTCGAAGTGGTCCCGCCGCATAGGTGCAGAATGTTGCCAGCCGGGCCTTGCACCAAGCGTTTTTGGTCCGGGCCCCAGACTGGTGCCAGACTGGCCCCCAGACTGGCCCCCCAGACTGGAAAAGCAGATGTTGACCTCGGCTGCGCTGCCGTTCAAAAGGCGGAATGACACCTGATATACTTTGCATAGGCTCTGTGCTGTGGGACATCATTGGTCGGTCGGCCACCTCGATGCGGCTGGGATCGGATGTGCCGGGCCGGATCACGCGGCTGCCCGGTGGGGTGGCCATGAATATTGCAGTGACCTTGGCACGTTTTGGCCTGCGTCCGGCCGTGCTGACCACGATCGGCCGCGATCCCGAAGGGGATGAGCTGATCGCGGCCTGCTCTCGGATGGGGGTGTTGACCGATCACGCCTATCTGTCTGACGATCTGCCAACCGACCGCTATATGGCGGTTGAAGGTGCGAACGGGTTGATCGCCGCCATTGCCGATGCGTTTTCGCTGGAGGCTTCGGGCGACAAGATACTGCGCCCGCTGGCCGATGGGCGGCTGGGGTCCGAGGGGGCGCCGTGGAATGGGTTGATCGCGCTGGATGGCAATCTGACCGAGGTTCTGCTGGGCCAGATCGCCGCTTCGCCGCTGTTTTGGCGGGCAGATCTGCGGGTGGCTCCGGCCAGCCCCGGCAAGGCCGAACGGCTGGTGCCGCTGCTGTCGCACAAACGCGCGACTTTGTACGTCAATCTTGAAGAGGCCAATTTGCTGGCCCGCAGCCGCTGTGACACGGCCCCCGAGGCGGCGCAGGCCTTGCTGGACAAGGGTGCGTTCCGGGTGCTGGTGACCAACGGTGGCAAAGCCTGCGCCGACGGTGCCGCCGGGCATGGGGTGATTACCGACGTCCCGCCCCCGGTCATGGTGGCCCGCGTCACCGGGGCCGGAGATACTTTCATGGCGGCGCATATCGTCGCTGAACGGGGCGGCGCAGATCGCACTGCTGCATTGGCCGCCGCCCTGCGCGCCGCCGCAACCTATGTCTCGGGAGAGATCGGAACATGACACTGCCTCTTGCTTTTTCGCCCGAAGTGGCTGCCGCGCGTGCCTCGGGGGCCGCGATCGTGGCGCTGGAATCCACCATCATCACCCACGGCATGCCGTTTCCCCAAAATGTCGAAACCGCGCGGCGGGTCGAGGCCGAAATCCGTGCCCATGGGGCCGTGCCTGCCACCATCGCGGTGATGGCGGGGCGCATCCACATCGGGCTGACCGATGCAGAGCTGGACAGTCTGGGTCAGGCGCAGGGCGTGATGAAGCTGTCGCGCGCCGATCTGGCGGCTTGCCTTGCGCAGGGCAAGGTGGGGGCCACAACGGTTGCTGCCACCATGATTTGTGCGCAACTGGCGGGGATTTCGGTCTTCGCCACGGGCGGCATTGGCGGCGTGCATCGCGGGGCGGAAAGCAGTTTTGACATTTCCGCCGATCTGGCGGAACTAGGCGAAACGGCGGTCACGGTGGTGGCGGCAGGGGCCAAGGCCATTCTGGATCTGCCCAAAACGCTTGAGGTTCTGGAAACCTATGGCGTTCCGGTGATCGCCTATGGGCAGGATGATTTTCCGGCCTTCTGGTCGCGTTCTTCCGGACTGAAGGCACCGCTGCGGATGGACGCGGCGGCGCAGATTGCCGCCGCCCACAAGATGCGCGGGCTGCTTGGCCTGCCCGGCGGTCAGTTGGTGGCCAACCCGATCCCGCATGACGCCGAAATCCCGCGCGCCGAAATCATGCCGGTGATTGAAACCGCGCTGGCCGAGGCCGCCGCCCAAGGCATCGCAGCCAAGGCCGTGACGCCGTTTTTGCTGCAACGCATCTTTGAACTGACGGATGGCCGCTCGCTGACCTCGAACATTGCCCTTGTTTTGAACAATGCCCGGCTGGCCGCCGCAATTGCCCGCGAAATCGCGGGATAAGGACGGGCGGGCCATTGTGATCCGGGCCGGGGCTTTCTAGATTAAGCCTTCGCTTGCAGAGGTGCCGATGTCAGATCCCGTTCCCGCCCCCCGCCGTTCGATCTTTGCAGCGTTTCGTGCGTCATTCCTGACCGGGTTGGTCGTGGTGCTGCCGGTTGGTCTGACCATCTATGTGGTCTGGGGGGTGATCGGCTGGATCGACGGCTGGATCTTGCCGCTGATCCCGGCGCAATGGCAGCCCGAGGCGGTGATGCACCGCATCTTTGGGCCCGAGGCGAATTTCCCCGTGCGGGGCGTGGGCGTGCTGGTGTTTCTGGTGTTCACCGCCGCCATCGGCTGGATTGCGCGCGGGCTGATCGGGCGGTCGGTGATGCGGAAGGCCGAAACCATGGTAGACCGCGTGCCGCTGGTGCGCTCGGTCTATTCGGGGGTCAAGCAGATCACCGAGACCTTCTTTGCCAAATCCGAAAAGACCTTCGAGCGCACCTGTCTGGTCGAATTCCCGCGCGATGGTTACTGGGCCGTCGGCATGGTCGCCACCACCCCCAAGGGCGAAATCGCGACAAAGCTGCCGGGCAACGAACCTATGGTCGCTGTCTTTATCGGGCTGACGCCGATGACATCGGGTTTCCTGCTGTTCGTGCCCGAAAAAGATGTGATGATGCTGGATATGAAGGCGGATGAGGTGGTCAAGCTGATCGTGTCTGCGGGTCTGGTTTATCCCCAAACCCGCGAGCAGATTCAGGCTGTTGCAGCCTCGCTATAGCGCCGTCCACCCCCCATCGACCGATATTGTGGTGCCGGTGACCTGATCGGCATAGGGGCTGCACAGATAGACCACGGTGCCGCCGATCTGTTCGGTGGTGGCAAACTGGCGCGACGGCTGCCGCAGCAACATGACGTCGCGGATCACCGTGTCGCGGTCCATGTTGTGGACCTTCATCTGATCGGGAATTTGTGCTTCGACCAAAGGCGTCAGCACATAGCCGGGACAGATGGCGTTGCAGGTGATGCCCTGCCCCGCGGTTTCCAGCGCCACGGTCTTCGACAAGCCGACCACACCATGCTTGGCGGCGATATAGGCCGACTTGTAGGGCGAGGCCGTCAACCCATGCGCCGACGCGATGTTGATGATGCGCCCCCAGCCCCGCGCGCGCATCCCCGGCAGGGCGGCGGCGCTGGTGTGAAAGGCCGAAGACAGATTGATCGCCAATATCTGGTTCCACTTGTCGATCGGAAACTCATCCACCGGGGCCACATATTGAATGCCTGCGTTGTTCACCAGAATATCGCAGCCGCCCGCCTGTTCCACCAAGGCCCGGCAGGCCTGGGCATCCGACATGTCGGCGGCGATATAGCGCGCGTTCACCGCATGGCGTGCGCCCAGTTCGGCGGCAAGGGCGTGATCTTCGGGGCGGTCGGTAAAACTGTTCAACACCACATCCGCGCCTGCGCGCGCCAGTTCCTCTGCCGCCCCAAGACCGATTCCGGAATTCGATCCGGTGATGATGGCAGTTTTTCCCCGTAGCATGTCAGCCCCCTGCATTGGTTTCACATCACGCTACATGCTGCGACTGCAAAAGAAACGGGGGCCAGAGCGGTTTTCTTCCGATCTGAGGCTGATTGAAGGAAAATCACCGCAACAAAGCCCAAGCCAATCTGGCCTGACCCAGCCGCAGCGCAAAAAAAAACGCCCGCGCGAAGCGGGCGTTAAGTTATTGAGGCAGGTTTCATACAGGCAAGAAACCTATCGAGCAGTAAGCATCTTATAGCCGTGTTGCCCGCGCACTCCAAGTTAAAAGTTTGAAAAGCCATGAAAGCCCACGTAATCTTGACCCCAATAAAAGCACGCATCGAGGGATTGTTGCCAGAATGAGACATGTTTTATTCGCCACGCTGAAAGCCGCAGGCGCAGCAGCGATTCTGGCATTTGCAGGCCAAAACGCCTGTGCAGAGCCACTTCACGGCATAGCTATGTACGGTGAACCGGCGCTTCCACCCGATTTTGTGTCCCTGCCCTATGCCAATCCCGATGCCCCCAAGGGCGGAAAGATCGTGTTCGGGGAATCGGGCGGTTTTGATTCGCTGAACCCCTATATCGTCAAAGGGGCAGCCCCCGCCGGGGTGGGTTTGCTGACGGTCGAGACACTTCTGGGCCGTTCCTATGACGAAGCGTTCAGTCTTTACGGGGTCTTGGCCGAATCGGTCGATACCGATGAGGCGCGCTCATATGTCGAATTCACCCTGCGTGACGGGGCCAAATTCTCGGATGGCAGCCCGGTGACGGTGGAAGACGTCTTGTGGTCTTTTGAAAAACTGGGGGTCGAGGGCAGCCCGCGCTATGCGGGGGCCTGGAAAAAGGTCGCAAAGGCCGAGAAAACCGGGGACCGTTCGGTCAAGTTCACCTTCACCGAACTGGACCGCGAGTTGCCGCTGATCCTGGGCCTGCGTCCGATCCTGCAAAAGGCCCAGTGGGAGGGGCGCGATTTCACCGCCACCACACTGGAGGCCCCGATTGGCTCTGGCCCCTATGTGGTGGCGGAATTTGAGCCGGGCAAGTTCATCAGCTTCAGGAAAAATCCGAATTGGTGGGGGGCCGAACTGGCCTTCTACAAGGGCCAGCACAACTTTGACGAAGTGCGCTACGAATATTTCGGTGATGGCGGCGTTGTGTTCGAGGCGTTCAAGGCGGGTGAGATCACCAGTTTCCGCGAATCGAACCCCGCCAAATGGGCGACGAATTACGACTTCCCTGCAGTTCTGGCGGGCGATGTGATCAAATCGGAAATCCCCCATGGGCGGCCGTCGGGAATCGAAGGCTTTGTCTTCAACACCCGCAAGCCGCTGTTTTCTGACTGGCGCGTGCGTGAGGCGTTGATTCAGGCGTTCAACTTTGAACTGGTCAACCAGACCCTGAACGCGGGGGCCAATCCGCGGATTGCGTCTTATTATTCCAACTCGGAACTGGGCGCGCCTGCGGGGACGCCCGCGGCGGGGCGGGTGGCAGAATTGCTGGCCCCCTTTGCCGCCGATCTGCTGCCCGGCGCGCTGGAGGGGTATGCCCTGCCGGTGTCGGATGGCTCCGAGGCCAACCGCGCGGGCATCCGGTCGGCCACAGCCCTGCTGGAACAGGCGGGATGGACGGTTCAGGACGGCGTTCTGAAGGATGCGGCAGGGGCACCGTTTGCGTTCGAAATCCTGCTGGTGAACGGTGCCGATGACATGATCGCCGCCGCCAACATCTATATCGAAGCGCTGAAGCGGCTGGGAATCGAGGCCAAGCTGACCACCGTGGATTCTGCGCAATACAAGGAACGCACCACCGCCTATGACTTTGACATGACGCATTATATCCGGTCACTGTCCTTGTCGCCGGGGAATGAGCAGA
>CAZCFC010000203.1:0-5892 GCA_964497815.1 uncultured Cypionkella sp. | reverse complement strand
CGGCTATCTCGTCAACACCTACCCGCGCGCCTCGCACAGCTTCATCCGCCGCGAAATCCACGCGCTGGAACGGGCTGGAGTGACCGTGCATCGCTTTGCCATGCGATCAGATCGCGCAATGCTGGTCGATCCCGCCGATCTGGCCGAGGACGCAAGAACCGAACACGTCCTTGATGCCGGCCTGAAACAGGTGCTGCCTGCCGCCATGACTTGGCTGGCCCGCCATCCGCGCCAAAGCCTGACCGCCCTGCGCCTTGCCCTGACCTGCGGCAAACGCGGCGCGGGCGGCACACCCGGCACCGGCGGCCGTACCCGCCACATGATCTACCTGATCGAGGCCGCCTATATCGCCGCCCGCAGCAAGGCCCTTGGCCTGACCCACATCCACGCGCATTTCGGCACGAATTCCACCACTGTCGCCATGCTGGCCCATGCCTTGGGCGGCCCGACCTACAGCTTCACCACCCATGGCCCCGAGGAATTCGACGCCCCCCACGCGCTGGCGCTTGATCTGAAACTGCAAAACGCCACCTTCGCCGTGGCGATCAGCAGCTATGGCCGCAGCCAGCTGTGCCGCTGGACCGCACCCGCCAACTGGCCAAAAATCCACGTTGTCCATTGCGGCATCGAACCCGCCCTTTTCACGCCCACGCCCCTGCCCAGCGCCCCGCAGCTTGTCGCCATCGGCCGCCTTTCGGGCCAAAAGGGCTTTGCCCTGCTGGTCGAGGCCATGGCCATCGCCACCCAAACCCTGCCCGACCTGCACCTGACGCTTGTCGGTGACGGCGACCTGCGCCCGCAGATCGAAGCCGCCATCGCCCGCCACGGACTGGCCCGGAACATCACCCTTGCTGGCTGGCAATCCGAGGCGGGGGTCCGCGCCGCCCTGCAGAACGCCCGGGCCCTGATCCTGCCCTCATTCGCCGAAGGCCTGCCCGTGGTGATCATGGAGGCGATGGCAGCCGCCCGCCCCATCATCGCCACCACCATCGCGGGCATCCCCGAACTGATCACCCCCGATTGCGGATGGCTGGTTCCGGCAGGTGACGCACAAGCCCTTGCGGATGCGATAAAAAATCTTGCCCAGACCCCGCACGAAACCCTGATCCGCATGGGCATGACCGCCCGCGCCCGCGTGCTGCAGCGCCATTCGATCGACACCGAGGCCGCCAAACTGTGCGACCTCTTCGCCAAACTTCCGAGGACATGATGGATTTCACCGTCGCCTGCGCCAGCAACAATGATGCCATCCTGACCGCCAATCTGGCGCGCTCACCGATGTTTCAAACCGGGGTGCCGCTGCATCTGGAACGCAACGCGCCCTCTGCCGCCATCGCCTACAACCGCGCCTTGGATGCCACCACCGCCCCCATCGTGGTCTTTGCCCATCACGACGTCTACCTGCCGAAAGGCTGGGAAACCACCCTTGCCGCCCGTCTGGCCGAGGTGCAGACCGCCGATCCCGACTGGGCGCTGTTCGGGGCGTTCGGGGTCGGGCTGGATCACAGCCACATCGGCCCGGTCTGGTCTTCGTCCATTGGCCAGATCGTGGGCCGCGTGCCGATGCAGCCCACCCGCGTGCAGTCCTATGACGAACTGCTGATCGTTCTGCGCCGCGATGCGGGCATCCGCTTTGATGACGCCGCACCCGGCTGGCACATGTACGGCACCGACATCGTGCAAACCGCCCGCGCGCGCGGGCTACACGCCTATGCGGGCGCCCTGCCCACGATCCACAATGACCGCTCCCACGAGGCGCTGCGCAACGATTTCGTCGAGTGCTATCAGTTCATGCGCCGCAAATGGCGGGCCGACTTGCCGCTGCGCACGCCCATCATCAAGATCAGCCGATCCGGCCTGCACCTCTACCGCAACCGCTGGCGCGACAGGGCCTCTGCCGATTTCCGCGCCAACATGGCGGTGGGGGTGGATCACACGCCCGAACGTCTGACCGACCTGTGTGGCTGGTCAGATCTGACCGCTTGATCCGTTCCCCCCGCGCAGCAAAAGTACCAAAGGGCGGACGCTCCGCGGGGGATATTTGGAACACAGAGGATGACCAAAGGGCACACAGCCCGGCCATCCGGCAAATCCGCAGATCGAAGTGCCGCCCGACCTTGCGTCAAACCATCCCGCGCACCGCCCCGGCCACGGCCACCGCCAGCGCCCCGTGCGCGGCTTCGTCGAAATGCACGCCATCCTGCGGGCTGACGGCAATCACCCGGCCTGCGTCCAGAAACCCGCAGCCGCGCGCCGCAGCCAAAGCCGCATACAACGGCGGCAGCGCCTGTGCCCGCTTGGCACCGCCGTAGAATTCATCCTTGATCGGTCCCACTTCGACAACCGGCGGCGGACAGACGACCAGCACCTGAAATCCGCCATGCCGTTTTTGCATCTCAAGCCCCTGCGCGATGTCCAAAAGCGCCGCAATGCCCCCGGTCACCGCTTCGGGCGTGGTACAGAACCGCGCCTTCACGTCATTGGTGCCCAGCATGATCACCAACAGATCAATCGGCCCGTGGCTTTCCAGCGCGATGCGCAAACCCGCCTGTCCATTCATGTGCGGCCCCATGATCGGATCATTGAACTGCGCCGTCCGCCCCGGCAGCCCTGCCTCGACCAGATCCCAACCCAAGTCCCGCGCCATCCGGGTGGGCCAGCGCACGTCCGCCCCGAACCGCGTGTAAACCGTCCGGTCCACAATCGGGGGCGAACCATGGGTGTTGCTGTCGCCAAAGGTCAGAACTGTGGGCATCGCGGGCCTCCTGCATTGCTGCTGCGACCCTGACCCGCCGCTGGGCACTTGTAAACCCTGCGAAACCCCTTCAACTTTGCCGCCAGCGCGCCCATATAAGCGCAAAGCCATTGCCTGATGAGGTCATCATGTTCGGGATCACCGATAAACCCGCCGCGCCCACCACAGCCGTCCCCGCCGACCTGATCAAGGACGGCACCGAGGCGGGCTTCATGCAAGACGTGATCGAGCCGTCGCAAACGGTTCCGGTCATTGTCGATTTCTGGGCACCGTGGTGTGGCCCCTGCAAAACCCTTGGCCCGGCGCTGGAGGCTGCAGTGATCGCCGCGAAGGGCCGCGTGCGCATGGTCAAGATCAACGTTGATCAGAATCAGGCCCTGGCCGCGCAACTGCGCATCCAGTCGATCCCCACCGTCTATGCCTTCTTTCAGGGCCAGCCGGTCGATGGCTTTCAAGGGGCCGTGGCCCCATCGGAAATCAAGCGCTTTGTCGATCATATGGCGGGCCTTGGCCCCGATCCGGACAACGGTCTGGCCGACGCCATCGCCGCCGCCGAAACCATGCTGACCGATGGCGAATATGACGATGCGATTGAAACCTTCACCGCGATCCTCGAAGAGGAACCCGAAAACGCGCAGGCCTATGCGGGCCTGATCCGCGCGCATCTGGGGCTTGGCAATCTTGATCTGGCCGAAACCCTGATCACCACCGCGCCCGGTGCGCTTGCCAAGGCCAAAGAGGTCGACAGCACCCGCGCCATGCTGGACCTTGCCCGTCAGGCCGCCAGTGCCGGCCCAGAGGCCGACCTGACCGCTGCCGTCGCCAAAGATCCCGGCAACCCGCAACTGCTGTTCGATCTGGCCACGGCCCAATATGCCAACGGCAAGGTCGAAGACGCGGTCAACACCCTGCTTGATCTGTTCAAGCTGGACCGCGAATGGAACAACAACGCCGCCCGCACCCAGCTTTTCACCATTTTTGACGCGCTGAAACCGCAAGATCCGATCGTTCTGGCAGGCCGCCGCCGTCTGTCGTCGATGATCTTTGCCTAATGCCAAGCGCGTCCTAGATCACCGGGCATGATGAACATTTCAGACCTGCCCGACATCCTTCCGGTTTTCCCGCTTCCGGGCGCGCTGTTGTTGCCGCGCGCCCGCCTGCCGCTGCATATCTTCGAGCCGCGCTATCTGGCGATGCTGGAAGATTGCATGAAAACCCCCACCCGCCTGATCGGCATGATCCAGCCGCGCGAAAGCCCGTCGGGTGAAAAGCGGCTGTCGGCCATCGGCTGCGCGGGCCGCCTGACCGGCTTTTCCGAAACCGAGGATGGCCGCTACATGATCACCCTCACCGGCATCGCCCGCTTTCGGATGCGCGACGAGGTGCAGGGTTTCACCCCCTACCGGCGTGCCCATGTCGACTGGTCCAGCTTTGCCCGCGATCTGGGGGGCGATGAGGCCGATGCAGGCTTTGACCGCCCGGCGTTCTTTGCCTTGCTTGCGCGCTATTTCGCCGCAAAAAAGATGGGGGGCGATTGGGCCGGCCTGAAGGACGCCGATCCCGAGTTGCTGATCAACTCGCTTTCCATGCTGCTGCCATTCGCCCCCGAAGACAAACAGGCACTGCTTGAGGCGCCTTCGCTGATCACCCGCCGCGAAACACTTGTCACCCTGATCGAATTCGCCCTGCGTTCGGGCGATGGCCACGAGGTTCTGCAATGACCACCATCGAATTCGACCGCCGCATGCTTGAGGCTCTGGTCTGCCCCGTCACCCAATCCAATTTGACCTACGATGCGGAAAAACAAGAGCTGATCTCCAAATCTGCCCACCTGGCCTTCCCCATCCGCGACGGCATCCCGATCATGCTGGTCAGCGAAGCCCGCCCGCTGGACCCGTAGGTCGGGCTTCAGCCCGCCCACCCAACCATGACGGCCAACAAAGCCCAGCCGTTGCCCACGCTGGTCGTAACGTGCGCGCCCTAGCCGATCATCCAGGGCCGAACGCCCACCAGATGCGTGATCAGCAGCCACCCCACCAGCACCACATACCAGATCCGGGCCGCCGCAGTCGTCTCGTCAGTCATCGCATAGCCCAACAGCCCGTTGACCGACAAAAACACATTCTCGGGCCGCGTGCTGTAGACCAGCAGCACAAAACCGATCACCGCCACATGCAGCCAGATGCCCACCCGCGCCCGCAGCAGAATCAGAACCTCCAGCACCGCTTGCGCCGCCAGTGACGTCCACGTCATCACCACCGCCAATACGGCCACGGCGGCAGGCACCACCATCGCCGCGCTGCCCGGCGCAGGTTCGGCCATCAGCGCCTCACTGGCCGCCCGATACCCCACCAGCATCTCGCCCCAGCCCGGCACGCCCAGACCCAGGGCATTGCCAAACATCTCGCCCTGAACCAGCAGCCCTCCCAGCAGTTCGCCCTGCATGAAATAGGTCGAAGTCAGCTTCTGCACCAAGGCCAGCCCCATCAGCAGACCCAGCAACAGCGCCGCGTTCCGTCGCAAGATCACCAGATCGCGGGGCGCATCGCAGGCGGCGGCCAGACAAAGGGCCAACCCGGCCCACAGCAACATAAAACCATGATTGGCAATCACGTAGTAATTCGCCAACACAATCACGGCCAAAGCCGCCGCCATGCCCAGCAGCGCCCCAAACCGAACCACCGCCCAGTCTGTCGTACAGGCGATCAGCCCCAGAACCGGCACCAGAACCGAAACCCAAACCGCCGTATACTCCTTTGACGACGCAAAGACGCAGGCGATCGCGGTGAACAGGATCACCGCCGTATCCATCTGCCGGGTGCGCACGAATTCCGCCATCACGCGGCTGATCGGCATGGCCATCAGATGCCCCCTGCCGTGAAAATGACCCGCTGCTCCATCCTGCCGGCCACTGGTCTGCGCGCAAGTTCCGTCACGATCACCCGCAACTGCGCGCGCCCGAACAGACCGTCCGTACCACCGGCCCCGGCCAGCCCCGCCGCCCAATGCACCCGCGCGACCCCGGTCATCAGTTGCGCGGCCGGCACCGCACGCGGATAACTGCGCAAAGCGCCCGCCTCTTTGATCAGGCCGTTCAGAAACGCGGCGCTCTCGCGGTCCAGCGTGTCCACCCATTG
>CAZCFC010000202.1:0-5907 GCA_964497815.1 uncultured Cypionkella sp. | reverse complement strand
ACATCGCACAGGTCGCGTGTGATGGCGGCTGTCCGGCCGTTGCTGACCTTCTAGGCAAGGCTGCGCGGACGGGCAAGGCCACAGCCTCACACGAAATTGTCAGAAACGGCCAGGCGAGGAAAACATGCTGGGTCTTGGAACGCTTGCGCGGAAAATGTTTGGGACACCGAATGACCGGATGGTCAAGTCGGTGCGCCCTGTTGTCGCAAAAATCAACGCGCTGGAGCCAGAGTTCGCGGCCCTGACCGATGAAGGGATCAAGGCAAAAACCGCCGCGTTCCAAGCACGGGTGCAGGGCGGCGAGCCGCTGGACGCGATTCTTCCCGAGGCCTTTGCCAACTGCCGCGAGGCCGCGAAGCGCGCCTTGGGTCTGCGGGCCTTTGATGTGCAGCTGATGGGTGGGATTTTCCTGCATCAGGGCAATATCGCAGAAATGCGCACTGGCGAAGGCAAAACCCTTGTGGCGACCTTTCCGGCCTATCTGAACGCGCTGACCGGCAAAAGCGTACATGTGGTGACGGTGAACGATTACCTTGCCAAGCGCGACGCCGAATGGATGAGCAAGGTTTACGGTGCGTTGGGTCTGACCACAGGCGTGGTATACCCCTATCAGGGCGACGCCGAGAAGAAAGAGGCGTATCAGGCCGACATCACCTATGCCACCAACAACGAGTTGGGCTTTGATTACCTGCGCGACAACATGAAGGGCAGTCTGGCCGACATGGCGCAGCGCGGCCACTACTTTGCGATTGTCGACGAGGTGGACTCGATCCTGGTCGATGAGGCGCGCACGCCCCTGATCATTTCCGGGCCAAGCCAGGACCGCAGCGATCTGTATCAGAAGGTTGACACTCTGATCCCGACGTTGCTGCCGGAACATTACAAGCTGGACGAAAAATCCCGCAGCGTCACCTTCACCGAAGATGGCAACGAGGCTTTGGAGCAGGCCCTGCAAGCGGCCGGCATTCTGGCCCCCGATCAGTCCTTGTATGAGCCTGAATCGACAACCATCGTGCATCACGTCACGCAGGCCCTGCGCGCGCACAAGCTGTATGCGCGGGATCAGCAGTACATCGTCCGCGATGGCGAGGTGATGCTGATCGACGAATTCACCGGCCGCATGATGCGGGGCCGCCGTTTGTCCGATGGCCTGCATCAGGCGATCGAAGCGAAGGAAGGCGTTGCCATTCAGCCCGAAAACGTGACTCTGGCGTCGGTGACGTTCCAGAACTATTTCCGTCTCTATGAAAAACTGGGCGGCATGACCGGCACGGCGGCAACCGAGGCCGACGAATTCATGGAAATCTACAAGCTGGGCGTGGTCGAAGTGCCGACCAACCGCCCCGTCCAGCGCAAGGATGAACACGATCAGGTCTTCCGCACCGCGCGCGAGAAATACGAAGGCGTGGTCAAGACCATCAAAGAGTCGCATGCCACTGGGCAGCCGATCCTTGTCGGCACCACCTCGATTGAAAAGTCCGAGGCGCTGTCGGTGATGCTGACAGAGGCGGGCATTCCGCACAACGTTCTGAACGCGCGGCAACATGAACAAGAAGCGCAGATCGTGGCGGATGCGGGCCGCCTGAATGCCGTGACCATCGCCACCAACATGGCGGGCCGGGGCACCGATATTCAGTTGGGCGGCAACGTGGAAATGACGGTGATGCAGGCCATTGCCGCCGATCCGCATCTGCACCCCGATGAGGTCCGCGCCCGTGTCGAGGCCGAACACGCCGACGAGAAAGCCAAGGTCATCGCCGCTGGTGGTCTGTTCGTTCTGGCCACCGAACGCCACGAATCCCGCCGCATCGACAATCAGCTGCGCGGTCGTTCCGGTCGTCAGGGCGATCCTGGCCGCTCATCCTTCTTCCTGTCGCTTGAAGATGATCTGATGCGCATTTTCGGGTCGGAACGGCTGGACAAGGTGTTGTCCACGCTGGGGATGAAAGAGGGCGAGTCGATCGTTCACCCATGGGTCAACAAATCGCTGGAACGCGCGCAGGCCAAAGTTGAAGGTCGCAACTTTGACATCCGCAAACAGTTGCTGAAGTTCGACGATGTGATGAACGATCAGCGCAAGGCGATCTTCGGGCAGCGCATGGAAGTGATGCAATCCACGGATCTGGAAGACATCGTGCAAGATATGCGGCATCAGGTGGTCGATGATCTGGTCGACAATTACCTGCCGCCGAAATCCTACGCTGACCGCTGGGATACCGCAGGCATGCACGATGCCTTGATGGAAAAGATGGGTCTTGATCTGCCAATTGCCACATGGGCGGCAGAAGAGGGCACCGATCAGGATACCATCCGCGCCCGCGTGGTCGATGCCAGTGATGCTTTGATGGCTGACAAGCAGGCGGCCTTTGGCCCCGACACCATGCGCAACATCGAAAAGCAGCTGTTGCTGCAATCCATTGATGCCAAGTGGCGCGAGCATTTGCTGACACTGGAACATCTGCGGTCGGTCATCGGGTTTCGCGGCTACGCCCAACGTGATCCGTTGAACGAATACAAGACCGAGTCCTTTGCGCTGTTTGAATCCATGCTGAACTCTTTGCGCCAGGATGTGACGCAAAAGCTGGCTCTGATCCGTCCGATTTCGGCCGAAGAACAACAGGCAATGATGGCGCAGATGTTGGCGCAACAGCAACCGCGCCCGGCCCCCGTGCCCGCACCTGTTGTGCCTGCACCCGTCGCCGCCGCCGCCATGGTGGGGTTTGTCGAGACGGATCCAAGCACATGGGGCAACCCGTCTCGCAACGATCCGTGCCCCTGCGGTTCGGGCGAAAAGTTCAAGCACTGCCACGGCAAGCTGGACTGATCCACCGCAAGGCATCACGCAAAAACCGCCCCTGCCGAAAACCCGCCCCTGCAATGTCAGGCGGCGGGTTTTTCTATGCCTTGCACCTGCGCGGAATTGGCTTATCCTAAGGCTTACCTCGGGGTGCCTTGATCGGCTGAGATGCGAAAGCGGACCCGTTGAACCTGAACCGGATCATACCGGCGGAGGGAAGGTGCATGGATCTCTCCATCCCCGACCACTTCGTCGCATCATGGAGAGACTGATGAAAACCAAACTCCTTGCTGCGGGCCTTGCTGCGATCGCTACCACTGCGATGGCCGATGTGCCTGTGCTGACTGTGCTGACCTATGACAGCTTTACCTCGGAATGGGGCCCGGGGCCGGTGATCGAGAAGGGCTTTGAGGCCACCTGCGCCTGCGATGTGCAATTCGTCACGGCAGGGGATGGTGCCGCCGTTCTGGCCCGCCTGCAGCTTGAAGGCGCCAACAGCACAGCAGATGTTGTGGTGGGGTTGGACACCAACCTGACCGCCGCTGCCTCGCCGCTGTTCGCACCTGTGACTGCGGGGCCGAACACATTGCCCGTCGCCTTTGCCGACCCCAATTTCGTGCCCTTTGACTGGGGCTGGTTCGCCTTTGTCTATGACAAGACCAAACTGGCCAGCCCACCAAAGTCCTTTGAGGAACTGGCCGCGTCTGATCTGAAGATCCTGATTCAGGACCCGCGTTCATCCACCCCCGGTTTGGGTCTGGTGATGTGGGTCAAGGCCGCCTATGGCGACCGCGCCCCGCAAATCTGGGCCGATCTGGCCGATAATATCGTCACGGTAACGCCCGGCTGGTCCGAAGCCTACGGGATGTTTCTGAAGGGCGAGGCGGATATGGTGCTGTCCTACACCACATCGCCCGCCTATCACCTGATTGCGGAATCCGACGACACCAAGGCTGCGGCACTGTTCGACGAAGGCCACTACCTGCAAGTCGAGGTGGCGGGCAAGACTGCAACCACCGATCAGCCCGACTTGGCCGATGCGTTTCTGGCCTACCTGAATACGGATGCCGCGCAGACCGCGCTGATCACCACCAACTGGATGTATCCGGCAATGACGCCGGCGGCGGGCTTGCCCGCGGGGTTTGAAACCCTGATCCAGCCGGGCAAATCGCTGTTGCTGGCGGCGACGGATGCCGAGGCAGGCCGTAGCGCAGCGATTGAGGAATGGCAAACCGCGCTGTCCAAATAGGGCCAGCCGTTGGGCTGGGCCTGACTGTCGCCGCGCTGATTTTGGGCAGCGCGGCGATGGTGGCCGTGCGCGCCGACACTTTCGCGCTTGCTGCTGCCGATTGGGCTGCCCTGCGTTTTACCCTGTGGCAGGCGGCGCTGTCGGCGGCGCTGTCGGCGTTGCTGGCGATCCCTGTCGCCCGTGCTTTGTTCCGCCGCCACTTTGCCGGCCGCCAGATGTTGATACGCCTGATGTCTGCGCCTTTCGTTTTGCCGGTGGTGGTGGCTGTGCTTGGTTTGCTGGCGGTGTTCGGTCGCAGCGGGCCAATCAATACTGCGCTTGCCGCTTTGGGCCTGCCGACGCTGTCGATCTTTGGCCTGCATGGCGTGGTTCTTGCGCATGTGTTCCTCAACCTGCCACTGGCGACGCGAATGCTGCTGCATGGCTGGCAGTCGATCCCGGCCGAGCGTTTTCGGCTGGCGCAGGCCCTGGGCCTGCCTCCGTCTGCACAGTTCCGGCATCTGGAATCCCCCATGTTGCGCGCGCAACTGCCCGGCATCGTGGTCGTGATTTTTCTGATCTGCTTGACCAGTTTTGCCGTTGCATTGACGTTGGGCGGTGGGCCGAAATCCAGCACCATAGAACTGGCGATCTATCAGGCGCTGCGGTTTGATTTCGATCTGGGCCGAGCGGCGTTGCTGGCCCTGCTGCAATTTGCCCTTTGCGCGGCTGTCACGCTGGCCTCGGTCTGGCTGACCCTTCCAGAGGGGTTTGGCGCAGGCTTGGGGCGGCAGATTGTTGCCCCAAGCCCGAAGGGCTGGCGAAAGAGCGTGGATGTGCTGGTGATTGTATTGGCCGCGCTGTTTCTGCTGCTGCCTTTGCTGGCGGTGGTGGCAAATGGCCTGCCGGGTTTGGCGAACCTGCCCGCTGCGGTTTGGCCGGCCGCCGCGCGGTCGTTGATCATCGCTGTCATTTCGGCGCTGTTGGCAATCAGCATGGCATTGACGATGGCTTTGGCGGTGGCGCGCCAGCGCAATCGTTGGTTGGAACTGTCAGCGATGCTGCCCCTGGCCGCGTCGGGGCTGGTGTTGGGGACGGGACTGTTTCTGGCGTTGCGGCCCTATGTGAACCCCGAATCGCTGTCGCTGCCGGTGACCATCCTTGTGAATACTGTCCTGACTTTGCCGTTTCTGTTCCGCCTGCTGCTGCCCGAGGCGCGGCAGTTGCACGCCGACTATGCCCGCCTGACCGCATCGCTGGGCCTGCCACCTGTCGCGGCGTTGCGCCTTGTGACGCTGCCTCGACTGGCGCGGCCGCTGGGCTTTGGTGCCGGATTGGCGGCGGCCCTGTCGATGGGCGATCTGGGGGTGATCACCCTGTTCGCCGGTGACCGGGGCGCGACTTTGCCTTTGGTCGTGCAACGCCTTATGGGGGCTTACCGGATGGAGGCCGCTGCATCGGCGGCCCTTTTGCTGGTGGGACTAAGTTTTGCCCTGTTCTGGGCCTTTGACCGGATCGGAAGCCGCCATGCTGACGCTTGATCATCTGTGGTTGAGGCAAGAAGATTTCAGCCTGACCGCGGATTGGTCGGTGCCATCGGGCGCGCGGGTGGGAATCTGGTGGGGCGTGGCCTGGACAGTATCTACGGGCGCACCAACCGCGAGCTTGCGAGCTTTCTGGCGCAGGCTCTGGAAGATCCGGCGATTGCGCAGCAAGTCATGTTCAGGAAGCCGCCGTCGAAGGTTCTGCAAGGCACGCTGCAAGGCGCTGCCCACCTCGGCGGAACGGCCGGGCTGTCACTGCAGAGACTGCTAAACGCTCAACAGTAGCAACCGCTTCAGCTTGCCGTCCGGCATCCATCGCTGAAACGCCATTCTCGCTG
>CAZCFC010000201.1:0-5918 GCA_964497815.1 uncultured Cypionkella sp. | reverse complement strand
TGATCCACCTGCCCCTTGTCGGCATGGCCCACGCCCACCACGGTTTTCTTCACCGCATTGGGCGCATATTCGCCCACCGTCAGCCCGAACTGCGCCGGAACCAGCAGCGCAATGCCCCGCGCCTGCCCCAGTTTCAGCGTCGCCACCGCGTCCTTGTTGACAAAGGTGTTCTCAACCGCCGCCGCATCGGGGGCATAGGTCTGGAAAACCATGGTCAACTGACTGTGCAGCGACAACAGGCGCTGCGCCAGATCGCCGTCCCCCTCGCCCGGTGCGGAATGGCAGATGCCATTGGCCACATGGGTCAGCTTCGATCCGACAACGTCGAGCACGCCCCAGCCAAGGTTGCGCAACCCGGGATCAATCCCCAAAACCCGCATCGCTGCCCCTTTGTTCTGCTTTGTGCCGAATTAGCACGAACAGAGAACATCCGCCAAGGTTAATTCGGTCTAGGCAAGCGTGGCTTGGCAATTCTGGCGCGGGGGATTATGCAGTTGCAGCAAACCGACTCTTGGCAACAGGAAAGCGACAGAAATCGCCAGACTTCGCGGATCGCCTATAAAATAACGGCGAAATTGTGGCGATTGGCTATGCAATAGGCGCAATGCAGACATGCTTGCGCAACCATTGCTTTGCACCTGCAGCATCTCTAGATAGCGCTCAACGACAAGCAAGGTGCTTGGCGCATGAAAGTTTTGAAAAGGATAACCGCTATGGCCGCCTATGAGACGTCCCGCGCGGCGCCGTTCGGCGCCATCTCGATTTTCCGCTCGGTTCAAGTGATCAGCGAGACGCTTGCGTCTTTCGCAGCTTGGAATGATGCCCGTATCACCCGCAAAGCGCTGACCAGGCTTTCCGACCGTGAGCTTGATGACATCGGCCTGTGCCGTGGCGATATCGAGATGATCGGTCGCTAAGACCATCGCTTCAGATTGGAAAAGGGCTGATGTTCAACCGAACATCAGCCCTTTTTCTTTGCGCAACACGCTGGGCGGCGGTCATTTCAGCCGGGCCACCCCATCTGCAACCCTGTCTGCCACAAACAGCGTCACCGGGTCCGCCTGCATCAGCCAGCCCCCCATGCGGTCAAAGCCTTCGCCAGCCTGCAACCGTTCGACGCGCTGGGTGTAAGAATCGGAACCAACGGAATGCAAGATAGCGCCCTTCAGGCCGAAACCGCAGACCGCCACCAACAGCAGCGGGCCCAGAATACCACGGCGCTTGCGGGTCTGGCGCATGAAATGCGACCGCCCCAGCGTACCTGCCGCGTCAAAACCATAGCCATCGGCCCGCGCCCGTTCAAAACGGGCAACCCGGCTATAAAAATCAACAAGATTCGGGTCGGCCATAACACACACTCCACGTTCCGGCCCCCGCCTGACTGAAATCTAGGACAGGATTATGGCAAGATTAGGGCATTCGAATTGTCTTGCCTCAAATCCGCCGCATCACCAAGGCAGACCATTCCCCCAGATCTTCCCGCCCCTGCGGCGCAAATCCGGCGGCCACATAGGCGGCCGTGATCGCTTCGGCCTGCACCACCAACAACCCCGACAGGATGATCAGACCATCCTTGGCCACATGCCGCGCCATGTCGGGGGCCAGTTCCACCAGCGGACCTTTCAGGATATTGGCAAAGACCAGATCATAAGGTGCCGCCTCGGCCAGACGGGGATGGGCAAACCCAGCCGCTTCCATGCATTCGATGCGGCCCTCCATGTGGTTGATCGCCACATTCGCCACGGCCACGTCAACCGCAACCTCGTCAATATCGGATGCAATCACCAAGGCGTCGGGCAGAACCGCCGCCGCCGCCATGGCAAGAACCGCCGTGCCACAGCCAATATCGGCCACTTTGGCCGGACGAAAGCCGGCGTCATACAGCCGGTCAAACGCCCGCAGACAGCCCAGCGTGGTGCCGTGGTGCCCGGTGCCAAAGGCCACCGTCGCCTCGATCTGCAAGGCCACGCGCCCCTCAGGCACCTTGTCGGCGTCATGGCTGCCGTAGACAAAGAACCGCCCCGCCTCAACCGGCGACAATTCGCGCCGCACCTTGGCGACCCAGTCGATCTCGGGCAATTCCGACAGCGCGAAAGGACGCGCGCCAAAGGCAAGCGCAAGCATGTCCAGAACCGCCGTGTTCGGCTGTTCCAGGAAATACGCGCCAACCTCCCACAGCCCCGAGTCATCCTCGATTTCGAACACGCCCACGCCGGTGGGTTCCGGTTCCATCTTTTCGATGGCCTCGGCCAGGGCGTTGGCGGCGTCTTCGCCCATCAGGGTGGTCAGTGCGGTAAAAGTTGGCATGGTGTGTCCGGTCTATTGGGTGTCAGGCTTGGGCAAGCCGGATCAGCAGGTAACGATTGTTGGCGATGAAGGTGTCCGAAGTGCGCGCCCGTTCAAACAGCCGCTGCGCCAGTCGCGCGCGTTTGCGCCCGTTCATCAGCAGATGCAAGGCGCGGTGCAGCATCCAGTGCCGCCATGGACGCTTGGCCTTGATCTCGCGCTCAAACCCCGACAACCCGACGCCCAGCACATTGAACAGCGCCTGCTCCAGATCAATCGAAGGCGCGACGGCTTCGGTGATGTCTTGTTCGGCCAGAACCATCAGCGGTTCGGCGGCCACAGCGGCGCGGAACAGCCCGATCGCATGGCCGCCGCCCACGGTGTAAAAGGTCGGATCGGCCCGAAATCCGTCTGATCGAAAACAGTCCCCGATCAGGATCTCGCCGCCCGGTGCCAGCAACCCGCGCGCTTTTTGCAGCGACAGCGGCAGAGGGATATACTGAAAACTTTCCGAAAACAGGCACAGATCAAAGCCACCGTCGGACTGTAAATCCTGAAAATAGCATTCATGCACGCGGGCTTGCGGGGCGTTCACCCGGCACCGTTCGGCCAGATAGGCCGAAGGCACCACGATTTCCACGCTATGGCCCAGCGCGATCAGCTTTTTCGCCGTCTCCCCCGCGCCACCGCCGATGTCCAAAATCCGCAATCCGGCCCGGTCGGGCAGCAGGGCAAACAGCCGCGCGGAATAGGCATCCTGCGCCCGGCCCACATTGCCCGCCGCAATGTCCAGCCCGGTCCACAGCCCGTAATGCAGATGCTCTTTGCCCGTCAGCCAGCGCGACAGCGCCAGCGCGGTATCCAGCCCAATGGCCCGAGTGTCGATCTTGTCCGCCGCCATTGCCCCATCCGTCTTGCCGGCCAAATCCGCCTTGCCAGCCCAATCCGCCTTGCCAGCCAAGGACAGCCCTAAGGGATGCCCCGCCCGCAAGCAAGATCGAAGATCACCGTGACGTGATCAGGCAAGTGCTGCGTGGTTTTCCCGCTTGTTCAGGTGACAAACAGGGGCCGCTATCCCGCCACGGCCAACCCGACCGGGCAGGAAACCCCGGTGCCGCGAATGCCGCAATAGCCGTCAGGGTTCTTGGCAAGATACTGCTGGTGGTATTCCTCGGCAAAGTAGAACACCGGCGCGGGCAGGATTTCTGTCGTCACCGCGCCAAAGCCCGCCTTGATCAGGTTGGCCCCATAGCGGGCCTTGCTGGCGGTGGCCGACTGCGCCTGCGCGTCATCATAGGTGTAGATGCCCGACCGATAGGTCGACCCCACGTCATTGCCCTGCCGCATGCCCTGTGTCGGATCATGGTTTTCCCAGAACACTTTCAGCAGGTTTTCATATGAGATGACAGCCGGATCAAAGATCACCCGCACAACCTCGTTATGGCCCGTCAACTGGGTACAGGTTTCCTTGTAGGTCGGATTTGGCGTGAATCCCGCCGCATAACCCACCATGGACAGCCAGACCCCCGGCGTCTGCCAGAAGATCCGCTCGACGCCCCAGAAACAGCCCATCCCGAACATCGCCTCTTGCATTCCCGCAGGCACGGGCGATTTCAGCGGCAAGCCGGACAGGAAATGCAGCTCGGCTGTGGGCAAAGGCTCTGCCCGCCCCGGCAATGCGTTCTGCGGGGCGACCATTTCCATTTTCTTGGCGTTTGAGAAAAACATCGCAGCCTCCGTTGGGGTTTTGCCTGATATAGGACGGCAGACAGGCCACTGCCAGTCACGCTTTGGGAAATGATATCACCAGCGGCAAGACAGACGGGCAAACTGACAGGCGAGACAGACGGGCAAACCGTCGGGCAAACCGTCGGGCAGCCCGGCAAGACCCATCGCGCTGATGCCGCCAAATTCGCGGCGATGTTGGGGGATATGTGGGGGGCAGGCTCTGGTCATGAAGGTGCCCGACGTCCTACAGGCCGTGAAGACCCGTCTGCCCAAGCCACTCTTTCCGGAAGGCGGCGGGCCAGGGGATGGGTGAAATGGACACAACGGGACTGAGGCCAAAGGCGTGACCGCGCACCCCCCGGCCCCGCTGCGGCTGTGGCAGATCACGCGCCAAACCTGAAGGCATCACCGCAGAAGGCCGGGACCGCACTGGCACAGACGGCCAACAGGCCTGAACAGGGTGCCTGAACGGGGCGCTTAGTAGAAACTCTGCGGATCAATATCAATCGACAGCCGCAGATTGGTCGGCAGCTTCAACTGTGCCACCCATTCCGCCAGCGCGGCCTGCAACGGCGCAGTCTTGTCGGCCTTCACCAGCAACCGCACCCGGTGCCGTCCGCGCACCCGCGCCACGGGGGCCGGGGCCGGGCCATACACCTGCGCGCCAACGCGGCGCAGCGGTTCATCCCGTCGCGCCAGTTCCGCTCCAAAATCAAACACTTGCGCAACATCGGGGCTGCTCAGGATGATCCCTGCCATCCGACCGTAGGGCGGCACCCCCGCCATCCGCCGTTCGGTCGCCTCGGCCCGCCAGAACGCCTCTTCATCGCCGCCCAGAATGGCGCGGATCACCGGGTGTTCGGGCTGAAAGGTCTGCAACAGCGCCGTGCCGGGTTTATCCGCCCGCCCCGCCCGCCCCGCCACCTGCCGCATCAGCTGAAACGTCCGTTCCGCGGCGCGCAGATCACTTCCCTGCAACCCCAGATCGGCGTCAATCACCCCCACCAGCGTCAACAGAGGAAAGTTGTGCCCCTTGGCCACAATCTGCGTGCCGATGATGATGTCGGCAGCGCCTTCGGCAATCGCCACGATCTGCTCTTTCAACGCGCGGGCCGATCCGAACAGGTCAGACGACAGCACCGCCACGCGCGCCTCGGGGAACAGCGCCACCACTTCTTCGGCCAGCCGCTCCACCCCGGGGCCAACCGGGGCCATCTTGCCCGCAACCTTGCAGGACGGACATTCGACCGGAACCGGCTTTGTGGCCCCGCATTGGTGGCACACCAGCCGTTTCAGGAAGCGGTGCTCCACCATCCGCGCATCACAATCGTCGCAACCCACCTGATGTCCACAGGCCCGGCACAGCGTGATCGGCGCAAAGCCGCGACGGTTCAGGAACAGCAAGGACTGCTCGCGGCGTTCAATCCGCACCCGCACTTCTGCGGCCAGTCTGGGCGAAATCCACGCATTCGCGGCCAGCTTTTCCGCCCGCATGTCGATGGCCTTCATCGCAGGCAGTTCCGCCGCCCCAAAGCGCGCGCCAAGATCCAGACGGCCATATTTCCCCGCCTCGACATTCGCCCATGTCTCAAGACAGGGCGTTGCCGACGCCAGAACAATCGGCGCACCAACAATCGCCGCGCGCAGCACCGCCATGTCGCGGGCGTTGTAGAACACACCTTCCTCTTGCTTGTACGAGGTGTCGTGTTCCTCATCGACCACGATCAACCCCAGATCGCGGAACGGCAGGAACAGCGCCGATCGCGCGCCCACGACAAAGGACGCATTCCCCTGCCCGACCATCCGCCACAAGCGGCGGCGCTCGGTCATCGTCACGCCGGAATGCCATTCCGCCGGCCGCGCGCCAAAGCGTCCCTGCACCCGCGCCAGAAAATCCGCCGTCA
>CAZCFC010000200.1:0-5926 GCA_964497815.1 uncultured Cypionkella sp. | reverse complement strand
CTGCGTGGCCCAGCCAAAGGCCACGATATGCTCTTCGGCGACCATCGGCAGGTTCAGCCGGTCATCCTTCAGATAATATTCCACGATCGGGCGCGGCAATGGTGTGCCTTCCGGTATGCCCAGCCTTGTCGAAATCTCACCCGCCGCAAAGTTGCGCACCACGACTTCCAGCGGGATGATCTCGGCCATCCGCACCAGTTGTTCGCGCATGTTCACCCGGCGGATGAAATGGGTGGGCACGCCCACCGCGTTCAGCCCTGACATGAAAAACTCGGACAGACGGTTGTTCAGCACGCCCTTGCCCTCTACCACCGCCGGAGCGGCTTCGGTCGAGGTCGGCGCGGAATCGTCTTTGAAATACTGGATCAAGGTCCCCGGCTCTGGCCCTTCGTAAAGGATCTTCGCCTTGCCCTCGTAAACCTTCTTCCTGCGCGCCATGAATGCTCCGATGCAAATAGGAAACGGGGGCGGCAAACGCCACCCCTGCCCTTTGCCTGCGCCTATACGGCAACGCGCGGGCGCGGGCAAGGCTGGCCGGGCTGCGCAGGATGCGGTAAGATGGCGGTGGGACAACAGTACCGGGGGGCAACAGCATCGGGCGCTGGGGCATGCGGCGGCCCGGACGCTACCGCCATTGGGGTGCTGCGGCCGATGTGGGTTACAAATCACGCCCCCCGCCAGACGCCCGCACTGCCGCCGCCCATCATCGCCGCAACGGATAGCCGCAGCGTGAGACTGTCTTTTGTCTTGAAGCGCGGGCCTTGGATGGGCATATGAGGGGTAACGTTCCATGACCCAGAGGGCCAGCCATGACAACTTTTGACGACCGCGAAAATGCCTTTGAATCCAAGTTCGCGCATGACGCCGACATGCAGTTTCGCGCCGAGGCCCGCCGCAACAAGCTGCTTGGCCTGTGGGCTGCCGAATTGATGGGCAAGTCGGGCGATGCGGCGGCTGAGTATGCCATGTCCGTGGTTTCGGCGGATTTCGAAGAGGCCGGCATCGAGGACGTTGTGCGCAAAGTGGCCGCCGATCTGGCTGGCAAAGTCAGCGCCGATGATATCCGCGACAAGATGGCCGCCCTGCTGCCGGTCGCCAAAGCCCAACTTATGAACGAATTCTGATACGTCAGAAGGGTGAATCAAAGGGCCATGCCGGTGACGGCGTGGCTTTTTTTGTGCCTGCCATTCGGAAATATCCCTAAAATTGGACCTGTTAAGTGGTCCTCCATGCGCCCCGCGTAGCCTGCTGTCCAAACACGGGGCACAGCATGGCAGTTTTCCACCGCAACCGATCAGCACGCAGCCTTGCCGCTGCCTTGCCGCAAGGCCAGTGGCTGCGCCTGACCGGGCGGGCCGTCTTGTCGCTGGCTTTGGGTGGGCTGCTTTTGTGGTTGCTGGCAGCGCGGCTGGCCGAGGTGGATCTGGGCGCGGTCCTGACGGCGCTGTCTGGCGTGACGCCACGGCACTGGGCTGGGGCGGTTGTGATGACCGGACTCAGTTTTTGGGCCGTTGGCCATTATGACGCGGTGCTGCACCGCCATTTCGCCACCGGATTGCCCGCAGCCGCAACGCGGCGCGCCGGAATCTGCGCAATTGCGGTCAGCCAGACCTTGGGGTTGGGCGTGATCACCGGGGCGATTCTGCGCTGGCGGATGCTGCAGGGGCAAACCCTGTGGCAGGCGGCGCGGCTGACGGCGGCGGTGGCGGTGTCATTCCTCGCGGGGTGGGCTGTGGTAACGGCCGTGGTGGTGCTGCTGCTGCCTGCCGCACCGTTCAAGGCGGCGGCCTGCGCGGTGCTGCTGGCGGCAATCGGCCTTGGCATCACGGCCCTGATCGCGCCGCGCTGGGGCTTTCGCTGGCCCAATGGCCTGACCCTTGGTCGCCTGATCGCGCTGTGCGCTATGGATACTCTGGCCGCCGCCGCGGCCTTTCACCTGCTGTGCCCCGATGCGCTGACCCTGCCCTTTGCCGCAGTGCTGCCCGCCTTTCTGCTGGCCTTGGGCGCGGGTCTTGCCACCGGAACACCCGGCGGTCTGGGCGCGTTTGAGGTGACATTGCTGGCGCTGCTGCCCGCCACCGACCCTGCACCGGTTCTGGCGACGATCCTGGCATGGCGGCTGACATATTACGCACTACCTGCCCTTCTGGGGGCTGTCGTGGCGATCAAGGGCCCAACGAACCCCGGGATTGCGCCGCCGCCTGCCACGCGCCTGACCACGGCCAACGCTGGTGCCGAACTGGGGCTGGTGGCGCAAGGTTGCCTGACGATCCAGCCCATCGGGCAAGCCGAGTGGCTTGTCGGGCGAACCGGGCATTTTCTGGTGGCGCTGTTCAGCCCCAGCGCGGACGCCAGCCTTGCCGCGCTGACCACGCACGCGCACAGCGAAAGCAGGCTTCCCTTGCTGTACAAATGTACCGCCCGCATGGCCGCACAGGCCCGGACGGCAGGGTTTGCGCCGATGCTGATCGCACGGGAGGCATGGGTTTGCCCGCCGTCCTATCGCTTGGCCGCCTCATCCCGCTCGGGCTTGCGGCGAAAACTGCGGCGGGCCGAAGCGGCGGGCGTCACCGTCACGCAGCCTTCAAACCTGCCTTGGCCCAAGCTTGACCGTATTGCCGCCGAATGGGCGCGCGCACATGGTGGAGAGCGCGGCTTTGCCATGGGCCGCTACAGCCGCGATTATCTTTCAACCCAAAGGGTCTACGTCGCCTGGCATGGCGGACACGCGGTGGCCTTTGCCAGCTTTCACACCAGCCCGCAGGAATGGACGCTGGACCTGATGCGACACGGCGCAGGCCTGCCGAACGGCACCATGCAGGCTCTGATCCAGGCGGCGATTGACGACGCCGCCCGCGCCGCCATTCCCCGCCTGTCGCTGGCGGCCGTGCCCGAAGCGGCCTTCACCCCGGGTGCCCACCGCCATACGCGCCTGCTGCGTGCGCTGACCGGAGCCGATGGCGCGGGGCTGGCACAGTTCAAATCCGCCTTCGCCCCGCGCTGGCGCAAACTGTACATGGCGGCACCGAACCGGTTTTGCCTGCCTTTTGCCGCAGCCAGCCTTGCGCGGGCCATCCTGCACCCACCGTGCATCGAACAAGATCATGCAGATTATGAATTTGCCTCTGACCCGCACCCATGGCACAGACAAGGATAATCGCATTCGATCCGAGGATACCATGGACGCGCTTTCCAAACTGCTTGCCAGCCATGACTGGCTGATGGCCGACGGGGCCACCGGCACCAACCTGTTCAACATGGGCCTGTCCTCGGGTGAGCCGCCGGAATTCTGGAACGTCGATCAACCCGACAACATCCGCACCCTCTACCGCAACGCGGTCAACGCGGGGTCTGACATATTCCTGACAAACACCTTTGGTGGCAACGCCAGCCGGTTGAAACTGCACGGCGCGCAAGGCCGCGTGCGTGAGTTGAACCGCGTCGGAGCAGCCCTTGGACGCGAGATTGCCGATGCCTCGGGCCGTACGGTTGTCGTGGCAGGCTCGGTCGGCCCGACCGGCGATATCTTTGTGCCAATGGGCACCCTGACCCATGCGGCAGCGGTCGAAATGTTCCACGAGCAGGCAGAAGGTCTGAAAGAGGGCGGTGCCGACGTGCTTTGGGTCGAAACCATGTCCTCGCCCGATGAATACAAGGCGGCGGCCGAAGCGGCCGCTTTGGCAGGCATGCCGTGGTGTGGCACCATGAGCTTCGATACAGCCGGGCGCACCATGATGGGCGTCACCTCGTCGGCGATGGCCGAGATGGTGGAAAAACTGGCCAACCCCCCGATTGCCTTTGGCGCAAACTGCGGTGTCGGCGCGTCGGATCTGATGCGCACCGTGCTGGGGTTTGCAGCCATGGGCGGCACCCGGCCTTTGATCGCAAAGGGCAACGCCGGCATTCCGAAATATCATGACGGCCATATCCATTACGATGGCACACCCGAGCTTATGGCCGAATACGCCATTCTGGCCCGCAATGCCGGGGCGCGCATCATTGGCGGCTGCTGCGGCACCATGCCGGAACATCTGAAAGCCATGCGCGCCGCATTGGAAAACACGCCCAAAGGCACGCCGCCGTCACTGGACGACATCAGCAGCAAACTGGGCGCGTTTTCGTCCGCCTCGGATGGCACTGGCGACACCTCGGGTGATCCCAAACGCGAACGGCGTGGACGTCGGGGCTGACCCGCCGGCAATCGGCATTTCTGGACAGACCCACAGTGAAAGTGGCTTGATACCCCAGCCGAAGGCGACATTGCCTTTGGCCGGGGGACTTGGCCGCTGCGGCATGACCCGCAGCAATATCCGCAAAGTTCGTTTCAAAACAAACGCATCTGGTCCCCTGCCCGTGCGGGCGGCGCGAAAAGATCACAGCGCAAAGGCGGCAGCCGCACCACCAGCCCCAGCCGTGCCACCGCCACCTCGAACCGCCGCGCCATCAGATCCGCCCAAGGCCCCTCGCCGCGCATCCGCTTGCCAAACGCCGGGTCGTAATCCTGCCCGCCATGCAACTCCCGCACCCGGCCCATCACCTTGGCGGCGCGGTCGGGGACGTGGGTGGCCAGCCAGTCCTGAAACAGCCCAGACACCTCACACGGCAGGCGCAGGGCGATATAACTGGCGGCAACCGCCCCGGCGGCCCGACAGGCCTGCAAGATCGGCTCCAGTTCATGATCGGTCAGACCGGGGATCACCGGGGCAACCATGGCCCGCACCGGAATGCCCGCCTGTGCCAGCTTCGCAATCATCCGCAACCGCCGGGCAGGCGCGGGCGCGCGCGGCTCCATCCGCCGCGACAGATCCGGATCCAGCGTCGTAACCGAGATGCCCACCCGGCACAGGCCCGCCGCCGCCATCGGCGCCAGAATGTCGATATCACGCTCGATCAGCGCGCCTTTGGTGGTGATCGCCACCGGATGCCGATGCGCCGCAAGCACGGCAAGAACCGCGCGCATCACCCCATGCTCGGCCTCGATCGGCTGATAGGGATCGGTGTTGGTGCCAATGGCAATCACCTGCGGCAGATAGGATTTTGCCCGCAATTCGCGATCCAGCACCGCCGCAATTCCGGGCCGCGCGATCAACTTGGTTTCAAAATCCAGGCCCGGCGACAAGTTCAAAAACGCATGCGAAGGCCGGGCAAAGCAGTAGACGCACCCATGTTCACAGCCGCGATAGGGGTTGATCGAGCGGTCAAACGGCAGATCTGGCGACCGGTTGTAGGAAATGGCCGAGCGCGGCACTTCTGACCTGACTTCGGTGCGCAGCACGCGATCCTCGGGCGGTTCCCAGCCATCCGCGACAGCGACCGTTTGCGTGGGCTCAAACCGACCCACCACGTTTTCCAGCGCGCCGCGCCCGCGCAACCGCACCCCGGGCAGGATTGTTGTCTTTTCCTCATCCATGCCACAAATTAGAACGTTAAGGGAACAGAAGAAAGCACTTTCTGCTTTTCCCGACGCTTGAAGTCGGCTTTAATCCGGCGCATGTCGCAATTCGAAAAGTGCAACGCCGCCTTTAGGCCCATGCAAGCACAACTGCCCAAGGAGCGCCCAACATGGCCGATGACGAAATCATCCTCTCTGAACTTTCCGACGACGAGCTTGTGCTACAGATGCACGACGACCTCTACGACGGTCTGAAAGAAGAGATCGAAGAGGCCGTGAACATCCTGATCGAACGCGGATGGGCACCCTATGATGTGCTGACCAAGGCCCTTGTGGCGGGCATGACCATCGTTGGCGCCGACTTCCGCGATGGCATCCTGTTCGTCCCCGAGGTGCTGCTGGCCGCCAATGCGATGAAGGGCGGCATGTTCATTCTGAAGCCGCTGCTGGTCGCCACCGGGGCACCGCGCATGGGCAAAATGGTGATCGGCACCGTCAAGGGCGACATCCACGACATCGGCAAGAACCTTGTCG